>JAITJU010000256.1 GCA_031278735.1 Zoogloeaceae bacterium | reverse complement strand
CAGCTTGCCGAAGAACAGAAAAAAATCTTCGATGATTTCCATCGCTTCCATCGCGACAACGCCAAAAAGCGTCCGCGCGGCGAAAAGAAGCCCAGACATTGACGCAGGGCTTTCCCCTCGCTCAAGGAAAGACGGGGGAATTCAGGCGTCGTCGCCTGAATTCCCCCGCTTCCGGGCGGAAAGGCACGTCTCAATGCCCCAGTTTTCGCATCCGTTCCGAAGGCGTGATGATGTCGGTCAGGCGGATGCCGAATTTATCGTTGACCACCACCACCTCGCCCTGCGCGATCAGGGTGCCGTTGACCAGCACACCCATCGGCTCGCCCGCCATGGCGTCCAGTTCAACAACCGAGCCGTGCGCCAGTTGCAGCAGATTCTTGATGGCGATGCGGGTGCGTCCCAGTTCCACAGTAAGCTGGACGGGGATATCCAGAATCATGTCCAGTTCGCTCATGACGCTGCCGCCGGAAGCGTCCGGCGCGTTGCCGAAGTTGGGGAAAATGTTGGTGTTGGCGCCCTGGGCGGGCGCGGCGGCCTGATCGGCCACCGTCTGTTCCGCCATGGCGGCCGCCCAGTCGTCTTCTGAAATTGCGCCCTTCTGGGCATTGTCCGTGACGGCGCCAGCCGTATCCATGCCCATGCTGCTCAGTGCGTCCGAGAGTTCGTCAGCCATTTCTGGATCCTCCTAATGCGGTATCCGCGGATTCCGTGGGAATGAAGCGCTCCACTTTTAGCGCGTACTGACCGTTGCGTTGACCATAACGGCATTCCATGATGGCGATGTTATCGATCGTCACGCTCAGGATGTCCGGGATGACGAGCGGAATCACATCGCCGACCTTCAGTTTGAGTATCTGCCGCAGCGTGATTTCGCCGCTGCCCAGTTGCGCCGCCAGTTCGACTTCCGCGTCCTTCAACTGCTTCCTCAGCATACTGATCCAGCGTTTGTCCGAAAAGACCTGATCACTTTGCATGGTGCTGTAGAGCAGATCGCGAATCGGCTCGATCATGGAATAGGGAAAGCAGATGTGCATGTCCGCCGTCGTGCCGCCGAATTCCAGGGTAAACGACGTGGAAATGACGATTTCCGAGGGCGTCGCGATATTGGCGAACTGGGAATTCATCTCCGAGCGGATGTATTCGAAATTGATGTCGAACACCGGCTTCCAAGAGCGGCCATAATCGGCGAACACCACGCCCAGCAAACCCTGAATGATGCGTTGTTCCGTGGCGGTAAATTCCCGTCCCTCGACGCGCGAATGAAAACGCCCGTCGCTGCCGAACATGTTGTCGACCACCAGAAACACCAGATTGGGATCGAACACGAACAGCGCCGTGCCGCGCAAGGGTTTTGCCGTGACCAGATTCAGGTTGGTCGGCACCACCAGATTACGGATGAATTCGCTGTACTTCTGCACACGGATCGGGCCGACCGAAACTTCAGCGTTGCGGTGCATGTAGTTGAACATGCCGATGCGCAGGTAGCGGGCGAAACGCTCATTGATCAGCTCCAGCGTCGGCATGCGCCCGCGCACGATGCGCTCCTGCGTGCCCAGGTTGTAGGAACGCACGCCGCCCGCCTCGACCGCCTTTTCTTCCGGCGCGTCCTCCTCCCCGGTAACGCCTTTCAAGAGGGCGTCGACCTCTTCCTGGGAGAGAAAATCACCGACCATGAGAACCCCCTTTGAATCCTACTGAATAATGAACGAGGTAAACAGCACCGACACGACCGGGCCGCTCGACGCCTTGCCTTTTTTGGCGGGCTTGACGATATTGTTGATTTCGTCCCGAATCTCCTGCGCCAGTTTTTCCTTGCCTTCACGGGTCATCAGTTCGGACGCCATTTTGCCCGACATGATGAGCGCGGCATTGTTGCGGATGCGCGGCATCTGCGCCTTGATCGCCGCATCCGCCTCCAGGCTTTCGACTTCCAGAGAAATCACCGACTGCATATAGCGATCGCCATCGTCCGGCGCGGGCGCCAGATTCACCGTGAAAGGGTCCAGCGCGACGAAGATCGGCGGCGCGCCGCTGTCGACTTTGCTGACGACTTCCTGCGTCTCCTCTTCGTCCCCATTTTCCTCGTCGCCGCTCTTGTTGGTCAGCAGCAAAATCGTCACGACTGCCGCAGCCAAGGCCAACGCCACGATCAGCGCCACGACGATGAGCAGCAGCTTCTTCCCTTTTCCAGGCGCCTTGCCTTCCGGCGCGGGCGCGGCATCTTTGGCAGCCATGCGTCAATATCCTTTCACTGGTTCAACATTCGCTTCAGGCGAACAAATCCACCATGCCTGCCCCCCGGCGCAGCGATCCGGAAGCCTCCGCAGACAAATGAGCCTCCAGTATAGTCCCTTCCTCTCCCGCCGTTGCATTCTTGTTGCGCTGATCGCGGTTTTCGCGCGGTGCGGCGCGGGCGCCTTCCTCATCGAACATGCCCGCTTGGCGCTCCTCGGCGCCCACATCGGTCTGTCCCAGCGAGACGCCCGCCGCCGCGAGCATTTCGCGCAATCTCGGCAAGGCGTCCTCGATGGCCTGCCGCGCCTCCTGCGTGGCGGCGACGAACACGGCGGTGGCCTTGTCCGCATCCAGATTCAGCGTGACGGAAAGCGGCCCCAAATGCGCGGGATAAAGGCTGAGACGCGCCAGCTGCTGATCGTTTTTTGCCATCCAGACAATTTTCTCGCCAAATTCCTGCCGCCAGGCGGGCGAGGCAAGCGGCGTCGTCAGCGCGTCTCGGCGCATGCCGCCGCCCGCATTGGTCGGGTTCGCCAAAACGCCCGTTTGCAAGGGATGCCGCGCCGCGCCGGACAGAATGTTTTCGTGCAGGACATCCGCAAAGTCTCCCGTCTCCGCGGCAAGGTTCGTGGCAAGATTTGCCGATTTCTGCGACAAAACTTCCGCCTTTTCTCCCACCAGGGCAAGGGCGCTCCGAATATCCCCCGCGCCCGCCGCCTCCGTGCCGACACGCTGTCCGCGCGTTTCCAGCGGCAGGCGCGAGAGCATTTTCTGTGACGTCTCGACCGGCGTCGATAGTACGCCCAGCAAGGGATTCGCCGCGTCTTCCCCGTCCGGCGCGACCGGCTTTTCGTCTTCCGGCTGTGCCAGAAGGTCGCCCGACGGGAAGGACGGCAAGGCATCCGGCGCGACGACTTCGGTAGGCGACGGCAGGACAGGCATGTCTTGCGCCTCTTGCAAGGCTTTGCCCTGCGCCAGTTCCGCGAACGACTGTCGCGACAGACGCGCCAATCCCGCCTGCAACAGCGCGCTCGATGCGCTCGCATCCGCCTTGCCGGGCAAGGACGCCAGATCGATCGCCGCGCTGTCTTTTTCCGCGCTTGCCAACAACGTCCCCATCAGGCCGGAAAACCCGCCCGCCCCGACCACGCCTTCCGGCACCGTCCCAGCGGCAGGCAGATTGCTCGCGATCACGGCCGCAGCCGCGGAAACCAGTTGAATGCTCATGATTCAAATCCGATGCCTATAGAATTCCAGGCCATATGAGCAAATGACGTGCCAGAAGACAAGGTCGCCCGGCAGGAATCGCATTCGCCCCCGGAAACGCGCAAAGCCTTGCTTTTCCCTCGCCCATTTGCGGGCGCTCCATCCTCCGTCCCTGACATCTCCCTGCCGCCGCCCGTATAATGCCAGACTTTCCCTTCTCCGAAAGACCTTCTCGCCATGCAGGAAAAGTACCTCCCCGCCGACATCGAGCGCGCCGCCCAGGAACACTGGCGGAACACCGCCGCCGACCGCGCCGCGGAAGACGCCGGAAAGCCCAAGTACTACTGCCTTTCCATGTTCCCCTATCCTTCCGGCAAGTTTCACATGGGGCATGTGCGGAACTACACTATCGGCGATGCGCTCGCGCGGTTTCACCGTATGTTGGGGAAAAACGTCCTGCAGCCAATGGGCTGGGATGCCTTCGGAATGCCGGCGGAAAACGCGGCGCTGGCGCAGGGCGTCGCCCCGGCGACCTGGACGCGCGAGAACATCGCCTACATGAAAAAGCAACTTTACGCGCTGGGCTTTTCCATTGACTGGACGCGCGAACTCGCAACCTGCGCCCCCGAATACTACCGATGGGAACAATGGCTTTTCACCCGCCTGTTTGCCAGGAATCTGATCTACAAGAAATCGGGAACGGTCAATTGGGACCCGGTCGATCAGACCGTGCTCGCGAACGAACAGGTAATCGACGGGCGCGGCTGGCGTTCCGGCGCGTTGGTGGAAAAGCGCGAGATTCCCATGTATTACATGCGGATCACCGCCTATGCCGAGGAACTCCTCGCCGGTCTCGACGCCCTCGCCGACTGGCCGGAGGAAGTGCGCCGGATGCAGAAGAACTGGATCGGCAAGAGCGTCGGCGTGCGGCTCGCCTTTCCCTACGAGATCGAAGGAAAAGAGGAAAAGCTCTGGGTCTTCACCACTCGCGCCGATACCCTGATGGGCGTCACCTTCGTCGCCGTGGCCGCCGAGCATCCGCTCGCCCTCTACGCCGCCAGGAACAACCCAGAACTTGCCGCATTCCTTGATGAGTGCCGCCAGGGCGGCGTCTCCGAGGCAAATCTGGCGACGATGGAAAAAAAGGGTATGCCCACGGGGCAATTCGTGCGGCACCCGCTCAGCGGCGAAAGAATCCCGGTCTGGGTAGGCAACTACGTGCTCATGAGCTATGGCGACGGCGCGGTGATGGCGGTTCCCGCCCATGACGAACGCGATTTTGCCTTTGCGCGGAAATATGGCTTGCCGATCCGGCAGGTCATCGCCGCGCCGGGCGAAACCTTCCGCCCGGACGCCTGGCAACCCTGGTATGGCGAAAAGGAGCGCGGGGTCTGCGTCGGCTCCGGCAAATACGACGGACTTCCCCACGCGGCGGCGGTCGACGCCATTGCCGCCGATCTCGCGCGGCTGGGGTTGGGGGAGAAGAAAACCCAGTTTCGACTCCGGGACTGGGGGGTTTCCCGCCAGCGTTACTGGGGCTGCCCGATTCCCATCGTGCATTGCGCGGCCTGCGGCGACGTCCCGGTTCCGGACGAAGACCTGCCCGTGAGATTGCCGGAAGACGTGGTCATTACCGGCGTCGGCTCGCCGCTCGCAAAAATGCCTTCCTTTTACGAGACGACCTGTCCCCGATGCGGCGCTCCCGCGCGGCGGGAGACGGATACCCTGGATACCTTCGTCGAATCCTCCTGGTATTTCCTGCGCTACGCCTGTCCAGACAACGACCAGGCCATGCTCGACGAGCGAGTGGATTACTGGTGCGAGAACGGCATCGACCAGTATATCGGCGGCATTGAACATGCCATCTTGCATCTCCTCTACGCCCGCTTCTTTACCCGGCTGGTGCGCGATGTCGGCGCGGGGACGAAGATCGTGTCGGCGGAACCGTTTCGTCGCCTGCTCACCCAGGGCATGGTGCTCGCGCCGACCTTTTTCCGGGAAGAGACCGAGGGGAGGAAGTGGTTCAATCTGGCGGAGGTCGAACTGGAAAAGAACGAACAGGGTCGCGTCCTTGCCGCAAGACGCAAGGCCGACGGTTTGCCGGTAGAGATCGGCGGCATGGAAAAAATGTCCAAGTCGAAGAACAACGGGGTCGATCCGCAGGAACTGATCGATCGCTATGGCGCCGATACGGCGCGGCTCTTCATGATGTTCGCGGCACCGCCGGAGCAATCGCTCGAATGGTCGGACGCGGGAGTAGAAGGTACGCACCGATTCCTGCGCCGTCTGTGGAAAATCGTGTACGAACATGTCGGCAATGGTCAGGGACCCGCAACGCCCTCAACCGGGAGTGAAAACCTGTCCGAACCGCAACGGGCGCTGCGTCGCAAGCTGCATCAAACAATTGCCAAGGCGCGTGACGATTATGGTCGCCGTCAGCAGTTCAACACGGCGATTGCCGCCGTGATGGAGCTTTTGAACGCCCATGACAGGACGGATCTCGCCTCCCCGCCGGGACGCGCCCTGGCGCAGGAAATCCTGGAAGCCGTCGTGCTCCTGCTCTTTCCTGTCGCGCCGCACATCGGCCAGGCGCTCTACGCCGAACTGAAACCCGGCGCGGACGCGGCGCAAGCCGCCTTTCCGCAAGCCGACCCGGACGCCTTGGCGCAAGAGGAAATCGAACTCATGCTTCAAATCGGCGGCAAACTGCGCGGCAGCTTCAAAATCGCCGCCAGCGCCGATAAATCCGCCATCGAAGCCGCCGCCCTTGCTTCCGAGTCCGCGCGGAAATTCATGTCTGGCAAAGCCGCCAAAAAAGTGGTGGTGGTGCCAGGGCGTCTGGTCAATATCGTTATCTGATTGGGAGAATCGCATCATGTATCCCGCCGTCTCGCTTCGCTTCGCGCTGCTCGGCTGCCTGACGCTCGTGCTAGCCGCCTGCGGCTTTCAGTTGCGCGGAGCCATGCAGTTGCCGTACAAAAGCCTTTTCATCGGCGTCTCCGAATCCTCCACGCTGGGGCTTGCGCTGCGCCGCCAGATTCTCGCCAGTCAACCGGGATTGCTGGTGGAAAAGGAAAAGGAAGCCGAAGCCATATTGCGCCAAATCTCCTTCCAGCGCGAACGAGTGATTGCCGCCATCAACGCCAACGGGCAGGTGCGTGAATACCAGCTGCGTCTCATCTATGGTTTTCGCCTGGAAGACTCAACAGGCGCTCCCCTCACAGAGGCAAGCAACATCGTGCTGTCGCGCGAAGTTACTTATGACGACAATCAGGTGCTCTCCAAAGAACAGGAAGAAGAATTCCTCTGGCAGGATATGGAAAAGGATCTGGTGCAGCAGATACTGCGGCGACTGACGACCTGGCATCCGGTTTTTCCGGAGGATGACGCGAATGCCGCCGCCGCACCCGCCGGAGCACGCTGATGCTGCTGAAGGCCGAACCATTCGCCAAACGCCTGCAAGGAGAAATCGCGCCGTTATACGCCGTTTATGGCGACGCGCCGCTGCTGGCGCTGGAAGCCGCCGACGACATCCGCGCCGCCGCGCGCAAACGGGGTTTTTGCGCGCGCGAGGTCCGTACGGTGTTGCCGGATTTTGACTGGGGGCAATTCATCGCCGCGCTGGGCGCCCCTTCCCTTTTCGGCAACAAAAAAATCGTGGAATTGCGCATTCCGACCGGAAAACCCGGCAAGGGCGTCAGCATCCTGACGGATTATTGCCAGCGAATCCGCCAACAGGGTGCCCCGGATCCGGATTGCCTGTTGCTCGTCAGTGTGCTGCAACTGGATTGGCGCGACGAAAAGAGCGCCTGGTTCAGCGCCTTGCTCGACGCGGGCGTCTGTTGCAAATTCACGACGCCCGCGCTGACCGAACTTCCCGCCTGGATTGCCGGACGCTTGGAACGCCAGGGGCAGCACACCGATCAGGCCGCGCTGACCTTCATGGCGGAGCAGGTGGAAGGCAATCTTCTGGCCGCGCATCAGGAAATTCAGAAACTGGCGCTCCTCTATCCGCCCGGTGCGCTTACCGGAACACAAGTCCGAAACGCCGTCCTGAACGTTGCCCGTTATCATCTGGATGATCTGCGCGAAGCCTTTTATGCCCGCGATTTTGGGCGTTTTGCGCGCGCGCTGGAAGGTTTGCGTCAGGAAGGCGAGGCCCCGCAACTGGTGCTCTGGGCGCTGACCGAAGAACTCCGTCTTCTGATACAGCTTCAGGCGGGTCTGGCGCGCCGCCAGCCTTTCAACACGCTGTGCCGCGATCTGCGCATTCGCACGGTACGCCAGCAAGCCCTGCAATGGGCGGTGAAAACCTTCTCCCGCCCAGCGCTGTACGCCGCCCTGATGCTTGCCGCCCGCCTCGACCGCCGCATCAAGGGTCTGGATCACGGCGGCAGCGGCGACGTCTGGGAAGGCTTTTTGAGATTGGGCATCTGCCTGCGGACATCCGGAATCAGCGCGTAACAACCGAAAATATCCAATCCGTTTTCACGCGGCGCAATGCCTCATCCCGCCAATTCCGGCACAAGAGAAGCAGCGGAAGCTCACCGTAAACCCCGGCTCAAGTCTTGCGGCAGCGGGCGGTACCTCCGCGTGAATGCCTGCCGCTGCTGGCTTCATCCCTTGTTTCATGCCGCATCGAAAAGTTGCGGCTCAAACCGCCCCAAATTCAACCCGCCATCCGCCAGAGCCGATAAATGCCGTATGCGCCGTAGGCAAAAATCAACGCGCCCGCCAGTCGACGCAGCCAACGCGCTTGCGCCGCAGCGCGAAAGCGGGCAAGAATGAAACCCGCCAATAGCAGATTGGGCAAGGTGCCCAATCCAAACGCCAGCATGACGAGCGCGCCGGAGACGGGCGAGGCGCTGCCCAAAGCCGAGCTGAGCGCGCCATAGACCAGACCGCAGGGCAGCCAGCCCCAGAGAAAGCCAAGCGAAAGAGCCTGCCCGACGTGGCGCACCGGCAAAAAATGGCGGCTCGCCGGCTGGATGCGCCGCCACAGGTATTGTCCCTGTTTTTCCGCGAAGGCCAGAATGCGCGGCAACCCCATCAGGTATAAGCCTGCCGCCAGCAACATCAGATTGGCGAAGAGCATCAGGGCAAGGCGCGTCTGCGCTTGCGCCGCCGCCGCCATGCCGCCCGCGCCCAGCGCCGCGCCCAGAGCGCCCGCCGCCAATCCCGCGAAGGCGTAAGCGCCAAGGCGTCCCAGGTTATAGGCCAGATGCAGGGAAAAACGCGGCGCGGCACCCATGCCCAGCGCCCCGACAATGCCGCCGCACATGCCAAGGCAGTGTGTGCCGCCAAACAGTCCGAAGAGAAAGAACATTCCGTAGGCGGGTTCGTTCATGCGCTCTGGTTATGACGGTTCATGATTTGCTTCAGGCCGTCGATGTCGAGAATGTGCATGTATTTTTGCTGTACGCTGATCAGCTTTTCTTCCTGAAAGCGCGAAAAGGCGCGTGAGACGGTTTCCAGTTTCAGCCCCAGATAACTGCCGATTTCCTCGCGCGTCATGCGCAGGTTGAATTCCGCCGGAGAAAACCCGCGCGCGGTAAAACGCTGCGAAAGATTGAGCAGGAAAGCCGCGATGCGCTCCTCGACGCACATTTTGCCCAGCAGCACCATGACGCCATGATCGCGCACGATTTCCCGGCTCATCACCTGATGGAAATGACGTTGCAGAGTCTGAATTTCACGCGAGAGTTTTTCCAGACGGAAAAAGGGGATATGGCAGACTTCGCTGTCTTCCAACGCCACGGCATTGCAGGCGTGGAACTCCGTGCTGATGCCGTCCATGCCCAGGAGTTCGCCCGCCATCTGAAAGCCGGTCACCTGATCACGTCCGTCCTCCAGCAATACGTCCGTCTTGAAAAAGCCGGAGCGTATGGCGTAGATATACTCGAAGGCCTGCCCGGCGCGATACAGGCTGTCGCCGCGCCGTACGCGCTTGCGGACGCTGATCAATTCGTCCAGCCGCTCCATTTCATCGTCGGCAAGCCCCAGCGGCAAACACAACTCGCGCAGATTGCAGTTGGAACAGGCGGTCTTGATGACGGCCAGAGAGAACTCTTTGGGGGCTGGAGTGTTATTTGTCGCTGTCGCGCGCGGCGTCTTGAGCGCCTTGTCTGAAGGCATACCGTTTCCTTGTTCTCTTTGAGCTTTGCATATTGTAAAGGTTGACACAGGTCAAATGACAGGATTCAACCTGCCAAGATAATCGCTTCTCCTCAAGGTTTTCCGCCGTTTCAATGAATCTTTACGCCGCCAATCTGGTTTTCGACCCCGAAATCATCCGCCGATTTGACGTCAATGGGCCACGCTATACGTCCTATCCGACCGCCGATCGTTTCGTGGAAGCCTTCAACGCCGAAGCGGCGCGGCTCTGGCTGGGAAAACGCACCATCGGCGGCATCAAAAGACCCCTATCATTATACTTCCACATCCCTTTTTGCAGCACTATCTGTTACTACTGCGCCTGCAACAAGATCATCACCAAGGACCACGGACGCAGCGCCAAATACCTGAAATACCTGGCGCGCGAGGTGGCGCTGCAAAGCGGCCACCTGGATGACGACGGCAAACCCGAAGCCGTGCAGCTGCACTGGGGCGGCGGTACGCCCACCTTTCTTTCACACGCGGAAATGCGGCAACTGATGGCGATAACACGCCAGCATTTTCATCTGGTTGAGGGCGGCGAATTTTCCATCGAGGTCGATCCGCGCAAGGTCGATGCCGCCACCGTTGCCTTGCTGGGCGAATTGGGCCTCAATCGCATGAGCGTCGGTGTGCAGGATTTCGATGAAACCGTGCAGCGCGCCATCAACCGCATCCAGAGCGAGGCGGAAACCGGCGAAGTCATCCGCGCCGCGCGGCAAAATGGCTTCAAATCCATTTCCATCGATCTCATCTACGGATTGCCCCAACAGAGCACGACCGGATTCGAGCGCACCCTGACGCGCATTCTGGAGATGGACCCCGACAGGCTTTCCATCTACAACTACGCGCACCTGCCCTATCTTTTCAAGCCGCAGCGGCGCATTCTCGAAACGGACATGCCCAGCGCCGACGCTCGTTTGCAGATTCTGGCGCTGGCGATTCGGAAACTCACAGACGCGGGCTACGTCTATATCGGCATGGATCACTTCGCCAAACCAGACGACGAGCTTGCCATCGCCCAGCGTCAGGGACGGCTGCATCGCAATTTTCAGGGCTATTCCACACACGCCGACTGCGACATGCTCTCATTCGGCATTTCCTCCATCAGCAAGGCGGGGCCGTGCTATTTCCAGAACGTCAAAACACTGGACGAGTATTACGACCGTCTGGACGCCAAGGTGCTGCCCGTCTTTCGCGGAATCGAACTCAATGCCGACGACATTCTTCGCCGTTCCATCATTCAGGCGCTGATGTGCCACTTCGAGCTTTCCATCGAATCCATAGAAAGCGCCCACCTGATCGATTTCAGGCGCTACTTCGCCGCCGAACTGGAAGACCTGGAAGCCATGCAGGAAGCCGGTCTGGTCAGGGTAGAAAACGACTGGATCATTGTGCTGCCGCCAGGACGCATGTTGGTGCGCGCCGTCTCCATGATTTTCGACCGCTACCTGCGCGCCGACCAGCGGACGCGCTACTCGAAAGTCATCTGACCGTCCAGGTGGTTTTATGCGAGAAGGGGGCGTCGTTTCAGGCTTGCGCGAATTCGTCGAAGGCGCTCAATGCCTCCGCCGCCCACATCATCGACGGCCCGCCACCCATCAACACGGCAACGCCCAGGGCTTCCGCCGTTTCTTCGCGCGTCGCGCCGAACTTGACCAGCGCCTGAGCGTGGAAAGCAATGCAGCCTTCGCAGCGCGCGGCAACGCCCAGCGCCAGCGCGATCAATTCCTTGGTTTTGGAATCCAGCGCGCCGGGCGCGACGGCGACCTGATGCATGGCCTGAAAATGCTTCAGCGTCTCCGTCTGGGCGGCATGCAGGGATTTCAGCTTCGCGCCGATTTCCTTTACGGCGTTCCGGTATTTTGCGTTTTGCGGCATGAAAGGCTCCATGAAAGAACAGGGGTGAAAAACAAGACTGCCCGCCCGAATGATAACGACAAGCACAAAACCTGAGAGTTCCGCGGGGACGCGCTGGGCGGCGGCTACCCTTTCATCGGATGCGCGCGGCGCTAAACATCAATATTCCGCGCGTAAAGGGCATTGGATTCGATGAAATTCCGGCGCGGTTCCACCAGTTCTCCCATCAGTGTGCTGAAGATGGCGTCGGCACCAATGGCGTCCTCGATGTTTACGCGCAGCAGACGTCGAACCTGCGGGTCCATCGTGGTTTCCCACAATTGTTCGGGGTTCATTTCCCCCAGACCCTTGTAGCGCTGTTTGGCGATGCCGCGCTCGACTTCGTTCATCAGCCAGCGCATGGCTTCGGCAAAGCGATTGACGGCGCATTTCTTTTCGCCGCGCGTGATGACCACGCCGCCGTCAACCTGACTGAAAAGGCCGGAGAGGAGCTCAGCGGTCTTGCGCAGTTGGGCGTAGTCGCCGGAATGCAGAAATTCCTCGTCGATCAGGCCGACCTTGACGTTGCCGTGATGCATCCGCTCACTGCGAATGAGCCAGCTTTCCCGCGTGTCGTCATAGGCGGCGAAAACGCGAATGCTGCCGCCGACGCCATTGTTCTCGAGGCGGGCGGCAATTTTTTCGGCGCTGTTTTTTGCTTGCGCCGCGTCGGCAAGGTTCAGGCGGATGTCATGTTCGACAATGGCGTACAGCACTTCCGAATTGATGTGGTGCGTCAGGCGCTCGATGATGGCCTGCGACAAGAGCCAGGAGCGGACGATTTCCTCCAGCGCATCGCCCTGGATGGACGCGGCCCCGGCGCGGGGAATCAGGGAGGATTCCTGCATCGCCATGCTGAGCAGGAACTGGTGATATTCGTGGTCGTCCTTCAGGTAGCGCTCGGTCTTGCCATGCTTTACCCGGTAAAGCGGCGGTTGGGCAATGTAG
>JAITJU010000097.1 GCA_031278735.1 Zoogloeaceae bacterium | reverse complement strand
TCACGCCCCGGAAGGCGGCGCAGCACACCAACAGGCTTTGCTCCGCGCCGACTTCTTCGGAGAGCGCCTGCAACTGGTCGGCGGAAAGGTTCTGCGTGGTGATGAAAATGAAATCCCGCTCGCTGGAGTGACCATGCTGCCACCACCGCACCTCGGAGGGCGCGTAGGTGAAGCCTTCCAGCTTGCACAGTGCTTCGGCCAGTTGCGCGGCGTTGTATTCGGGATTGATGATCGGGTGGCCCCAACGGTCATTGACGATCATGGTCGGCGCGAGCCGGTAATAGCGAAACCCACCGCCGCCTCGCCAGCCGGTGCTTTCCGTGACGCCGCCCTTGTCCTCGCCGTCGATGACTTTTTCCAAGCGCGGGATGATGTGGGTGTGACAATGCTCGCCCAGTTCCACCATGATCCAGCGGCGGCCCATTTTGTGCGCGACCGCGCCGGTTGTGCCGGAACCGGCGAAGGAGTCGAGGACGAGGTCGCCGGGGTTGGTGGCGAGTGTTAGAACTCTGGCAAGAAGTCGCTCCGGCTTCGGTGTCGAAAACAACTCCGGCTGCTCAACAAGCAGGCCCGTGTTCTCGGCTTTGGCTTCTTGATTATGCCCAACATCCTCTGACAACCAAAGAGTGATAGGCACTACACCTTCCTTACTTTGCTCCAAAAAGCGTTTTAGACGCGGTTGATTTTTCCCATCTTTCCCCCACCAAATCAAATTATCTTTTTCAAAGATAGCGATTGTTTCTGGTGCGTAAGCCCAACAACGCCCTTTCGGTGGCCAGACTTCTTCGCCGTGGGGACTAATAATCGGAAACAATCCAGAGCTTTTCCCTGTTTGTGCATATTGCTTTCCGCGCTGTCCTGATGTCAGGCTAACGTGCAATGGGCTTGATGCCCATGCGCCACGTGGGTCATCGTCAGCGTTGCTGTAATCGCCAACATTTCGGTCACTTCGAGGAAGACGTCCCATCTTGAAAAGCGAAAGCTCCTTTGCATACACAAGAAGCATGTCGGTCGCAGAAGAAAAATAAACAGCGTTGTTGTGAACACTTGTGGTCTTCTGCCACGTCACAGTGCCAAGAAAATTTGGGCGCCCAAATATCTCATCACACATGACTTTAAGATAGTGCCCTTCCGCATCATCAATCGTGATCCACAGCGAACCATCTTCCGACATGAGTCGCCGAATGATTTCCAGCCGGTCGCGCATCAAGCCGAGCCAGATCGAATGTTCCAGCCCGTCGTCGTAATGCGTAAACGCGCTGCCGGTGTTGTAAGGCGGGTCGATGAAGACACACTTCACCTTCCCTGTAAATTCCTGCTCCAGCGCCTTCAACGCCAGCAGGTTGTCGCCGAATATCAGCCGGTTGTCGAAGATGTCGCTCTCCGTCAGGCGCTGCTTGGCGTGGTACGACTTTTCCGGGTCTTCCAGCAAAATCCGCGCCTCCAGCCGGGGCCGCTTCTCCTTGCCAATCCAGGTGAGTTCGAGTTTTTGTTTGGTCATTCCCACATTCCTTGCGCTTGCCCGAAGCGCCGCCGCGGACGGTAACCCGGCAAGGGCCGCAAGTCGCGCGCGCTCCAGTGTTCCGCGCTGTGATCGTTGATCTGTTTCGAGTCCTCGAAGGTGCGCCCTGCGACGGAAAGTTCGGTTTTTTGCGTATTCATCGGGTTATTTCTTTCTGAGACAGGGAGTCAAAAGCAAAGGATCGGGCGCATTCATGGCCGAAACCCCATAAGCTCATTTCAACGCCCATTCGACAGAGAACAGCGTGTGCCCTGCCGCCTGCCGCCGGAGTCGTCCTTCCAACTCGCCAATCAGATTGTTGCGCCGGGCTTCGATCTCATTCTGCCGGTCAAACAATTCCCGCCGCAGTTTACCGCGTTTTCCTTCCGGTTCGCGCCGTTTCTTCCGCCATGCCGCTCTCCTCCGGCGGGCGGCATGGCGGCTGGTTGGCGGCGACACTCACCGTTTCCGGATCGCCCCGATGGTCTGCTCGTCCTTCAGATCGAATCCGATCCTGTCACCGACTTTCAACCCTTGCAGCAGGGCCGGATCGGTGACGGCGAAGGGCATGGTCATTGCGGGCCATTTGAGTTGGGCAATGGGATCGTGCGCCAGAACGAGGCGCTGTTTTTCGGCGTCGATTTTCTTGACGATGCCTTCTCCGCTGGCAATGACGGTTGCCGGTGCGACAGGCGCGGTGGCGGGCGCATGCTGGCCGTGATCGTGGCCGTGATGGACGTGCTGCGCAAAGACAGGCGGCGCGGCAAGCGCGGCGAGGCTGGCGGCGGCAACGAGGGCGGGATGGAAGATGCGGCGGGTTTCAGTTTGCGGGTTCATGGCGTATTCCTTGATTGAGCGAAAGCGTGTTGCGGGCGAGTCTGTCCGCTTCCCGGCGGCGCAGCAGCAGGTAAAGGGCCGGGATGACGAACAGGGATAAAAGCGGCGCGGAGAGCATGCCGCCGACCATGGGAGCCGCGATGCGGCTCATGACTTCGGAACCGGCTCCGCCGCCCAGGAAGATGGGCAGCAGCCCCGCGACGATGACGGCAACGGTCATGGCCTTGGGGCGGACTCGCTGCACGGCGCCTTCACGGATGGCGGCCAGCAGCACGGCGTCACGGTCGGGCCGGGCCTGCCAGTCGGGAGTCTTTGCGAGAGCTTCCTTCAGGTAGATGAGCATGACGACGCCAAACTCCGCCGCGACGCCCGCAAGCGCGATGAAGCCGACGCCGACGGCGACGGAGAGGTGGTAGCCCATCAGGTAGAGGAACCAGACGCCGCCCACGAGCGAGAGCGGCAGGCTTGCCATGATGAGGAGCGCCTCGTCGAAGC
This sequence comes from Zoogloeaceae bacterium, assembly GCA_031278735.1. Lineage (GTDB taxonomy): Bacteria > Pseudomonadota > Gammaproteobacteria > Burkholderiales > Rhodocyclaceae > Azovibrio. Next base: position 1,045 of record JAITJU010000097.1, on the reverse strand, counting down.
GCGAGAAGGTGAAGTAAAGCAGCAGGAAGATGATGAGGAGCGTCACCGGGGCAAGCTGCCGGATTCTGGCGTTGGCGCGTTCCAGATACTCGAACTGCCCGGAATACGAGATGCTCACGCCGGGCGGCAGCGTGAGTCCGGCGGCGATGGCGGACTGGATGTCGCGCACGACACTGGCAAGGTCACGCCCGCGCGCATCGACATATATCCATGAGGAAAGCCGTCCGTTCTCGCTTTTGAGCATCGGCGGGCCGTCGACGATGTTCAGGGCGGCGAGCGTCTCCAGGGTGACGATTTCGCCTTTCGGGGTGACGATGGGCAGACGCCTGAGCGCGTCGAGCGAATCGCGCCATTCGCGCGGGTAGCGCAGGTTGATGGGGTAGCGCGCCTGACCCTCGATGGTCTCGCCAATGTTCATGCCGCCGATGAGCAGCGAAACGGCGCTTTGCACATCGGCAATGTTCATGCCGTAGCGCCCGGCGGATTCGCGCGAGATGTCGATGTCGATGTAGTGTCCGCCGGTGAGCCGCTCGGCCAGCGCGGAGACGACGCCCGGCACCTGTTTGACGATGTTTTCGGTGGCGATGGCGGTGTTCTCGATGGTTTTCAGGTCGGCTCCCGCCACCTTGATGCCGACGGGACTTTTGATGCCGGTCGCCAGCATGTCGATGCGGTTGCGGATGGGCGGTATCCACAAATTGGCGAGGCCGGGGATTTGCACGGCTTCGTCGAGCGCCTGGACGAGCATTGAAGGCGTCATGCCGGGTCGCCATTGCTCGCGCGGCTTGAACTGGATGACGGTCTCGAACATTTCCAGCGGCGCGGGATCGGTGGCCGTCTCCGCCCGGCCCGCCTTGCCAAAGACGCGCGCGACTTCGGGCACGGTCTTGATGAGGCGGTCGGTCTGTTGCAGCAGTTCGCCTGCCTTGCCCGCCGACAGGCCGGGGAGGGATGTGGGCATGTAGAGCAGATCGCCTTCGTCGATGGCGGGCAGGAATTCTCCGCCCAGCCGCGCGGCGGGCCAAAGGGCGGTGAGAAAGACGAG
>JAITJU010000054.1 GCA_031278735.1 Zoogloeaceae bacterium | reverse complement strand
GTGAACATATCCTCGACGAACGCCCGGTTCAGCGATTTGGGGCTCTCTGCCGCGCTGACTGCCAGAGGATTGGTCAGCGCCTGGCCTGCCGCTGGTTTTTCCGTTATCGCGGACGTTTTTTCCGAGTCGTCGGCGGGTTTCTGGCTACTGGAACAGGGCAGGTTGGAAAGCATGGTCGCCCCTTTTTTGTCGACGCACTTGTAAATCTCGGCGCCAACGCCTTGCGCGGTCAGCAACAGGCATATGGCGCAGAACAGTTGCGCGCTTGCTTTCATCATTCCTCCTCGTTTTCGGAAATATTCCGCGCGTGCAATGCCCGGACGCTCCTCCGGCGAAAATTTCCGGCGTTCCCGCTCTTCGGCATCAAGGAAAACGCGACGAAACGCATATCCTGATGCGCGACGCATTCGTTGAATGAAATCCGAAAGATTGAAGTCAGCATTTCGTCATTGGCAAGGCATAATTTGTTCTACATCAGCGCGCAGCCATTTGCGGCATGGATCAAGCGCGGCGACAAGCCTGTATTTTGTTCCTGGCGGGTGGGGCGGTCAACAGGATTGAATATTAGAGCGGACATCCGCCGCATGCCCGCAGCGCGGCCATCGATCCTTTTGTTGCTTGCTTCATCCGCTTGCTCCGGTTCATTGCCTGCCTTCCTCAACCGTTTTGGCAACGCGGCACGGCATGGTTTCCTTCATCGGGAAAGCGCGACGTCATGCGCCCGGATGATGGCTTCCACGCGCAAGCGCGCTTCTGCCAGCGCCTTGCCGGACGCGGCGCTGAACGGCGCGGCGGCCGCTGATTCCTGATTTATGGCCTCTGACGCCTGATCTCTCAGATCCACCGTTACCCGCATGGAAAGGCCGACGCGCAAGGGGTACGCCTTCAGGTCTTCCGCTTCCAGCTCAATGCGCACCGGCACGCGCTGCACAACCTTGATCCAGTTGCCGGTGGCGTTTTGCGCGGGCAGGAGCGCGAAGGCGCTGCCTGTTCCAGCGGCAAAGCCCGCGACGCGCCCTCGGTAACGCGCCTTCGCGCCGTGCAGATCGGCGGTCAGGGTCACGGTTTGTCCCAGGCGCATCCGATCGAGTTGCACTTCCTTGAAGTTGGCGTCCACCCAGAGGCGATCCAGGTCGATGAGCGCCATCAGGGGCGCGCCCGCCGCCACCTTCTGGCCAATCTGCACACTGCGCCTGGCCACCTGCCCGTCCGTGGGCGCGACGATTCGCGTGCGCGACAAGGCGAGGTAGGCCGCCTCGAACTGGGCGGCGGCATGAAGGACGGCGGGATGTTCGGCCAGGGAGGAGCCGTCGGTCAGGGCGCGATTGGCCGCCAGTTGTTCCCGCGCCTGGGAAAAATTCGCCTTCGCCGCCCGGAGCGCCTCGCGGGTGTGGTCGAGTTCCTCTTGCGCCACCGCGCCGCTCTCCACGATGGCTTCACGCCGCGACAAATCAAGAGCGAGACGATCGACTTCCGCCTGCCGCGCAGCTACCTGGGCGCGCAGCGCCCGGTTGTTCACGTAAAGCGCGCGCGCCTCGCGCACGGTGCGCGCCAATGCCGCTTCCGCCTCGCGCAAGGCGATTTGATTATCGGCGTCGTCGAGTTCGACGAGCGTGTCGCCTGCCGATACCCGGTCGGTATCCTCCACCCGCACCGCCCTCACCGTGCCCGCCACCTGCGGCGTAATCTGCGCGACGTGCCCGGCGACATAGGCGTCGTCAGTGGATTCCTGCCAGCGCGAAACGAAGAACCAATACGTGCCCCAGAGCGCCGCCAAACCGAGGAAAGCTCCGCACAACATCAGCAGGGCGCGTCGGCGCGCGCCGGAATCGGGCGTTTGCGCCGAAGCCGGAGGCGCGGGACTGGCAGGATTCCCGCCGGAAGAAGCGTCGTTTTGCAGGGGGGCCGGGTTCATGGGAGTCGTTCCGGGTGGGATCATGGGGGGGCAAGCTGATGGTATTGTCGAGTACCATTCGTGTCAAGCGGGAACCGGCGGATTGCGCGGCGCCGCGAATCCGCCCTACACTTCCGAAAAATCACGCGGGATCCTATTGCGATACTCCGCGACACTCCGGCAAGAAAAGGGGGGCAAAAATGTGCGCCGCCGAAAACCAGCGCCAAGGTATTCCGGCAAAAGCCAGAAAACTCAAATCCTGCGAGCGGCGCGCCGCCTTGTTGCGGGCGGCGAAGACGCTTTCCGTCGAAGAGGGCGTCGCCATGCCCAGTCTGGACGCCATCATTCAGCGGGCGGGCGGTTCCCGCCGCAGCATCTATACGGAATTCGGCGGCAAGGCGGGGCTGTTGAGCGCGCTGATCGAGAACGTGTCGGCGGAAATCCTCGCTTCGCTCTATGACGATATCCGTCAGGAAGAGGATTTGCGCGCGACGCTCCTGCATTTTGCGCGCAGGCTGGCGACTGCCCTGATGTCGGCGCACGGCGCGATCATGTCCCGGATCGTTTTGCAGGACTGCTTTTCTTCCCGCGAGCGGGCGGCAGTTTTTTTTGCGCGCGGGCCGGGGAAGGGCGCGAACCTTCTGGCGCAAGTCCTGGAAAAGGCTCAGGCGCGCGGCGAAATCGAAGTCCGGGATTGCCGGGCTGCCGCCGGCTGCTTCATTGGCATGGTGCGCGGCAACCTATTCCTGGAGCGTGCTCTGCAACTGCGCCCGCCGCCCGATGAGGCGGAAATCGGGCGGCATGTCGAGGCGGCGGTGGAGATTTTCTTGCGCGGCATACGAAAGACGGAAAAGACGGACGCGTGACGCGGGCTTGGTTCAGCCCGATATGCCGATTCCGCTTTTCTGATGCTGGACGCGGATGCGCCGCAGCGCCTCCGCCAGCGCCTCCAGGTCGGCGCGGGTGTTGTAGAGCGCCAGCGACGGGCGCACCGTGGCTTCGAGACCGAAGCGGCGCAGGACGGGTTGGGCGCAGTGGTGACCGGCGCGCACGGCAATGCCTTCCCGGTTCAGGGCTGCGCCAACGTCTTCGGCGCTTATCCCTTCCAGCACGAAGGAAAGCACGCCGGCTTTTTCCGCCGCGCGGCCTATCGGTTTCAGGCCGGGAATTTCTTCCAGCAGGCGGGCGCCATAGGTCAGCAGGTCGTGTTCGTGCGCGGATATGGCTTCCAGGCCAATGCTTTCCACATATGTCAGCGCCGCGTCCAGGCCAGCGGCGTCGGCGATGTTGCCGGTGCCCGCCTCGAAACGCGCTGGCGCGTTCTGGTAGCGTGTGCGCTCGAAGGTGACGTCTTGGATCATGTTGCCGCCGCCTTGCCAGGGAAGCGTGGCGTTGAGGAGTTCTTCCCTGCCGTAGAGCGCGCCGACGCCAGTGGGGCCAAAAATCTTGTGGCCGGAAAAAACGAACCAGTCGCAGTCGAGCGCCTGCACGTCGACGCGCAGGTGCGAGACGGATTGCGCGCCATCGATCAGCACCTTCGCGCCTCGCGCGCGCGCCAGTTGCGTCATCAGGGCGGCAGGCGTCACCGTGCCCAGAGCGTTGGAGACTTGCGTGAAGGCGACGAGCCGGGTGCGCGGATTCAGCAGTTTTTCATACGCTTCCAGCCGCACCTGTCCCAGGTCGTCGATGGGCGCGACTTTCAGTTGCGCGCCGGTCTCTTGCGCCAGTTGCTGCCAAGGGACGATGTTGGCGTGATGTTCGAGCCAGGTAATGAGGATTTCATCGCCCGCTTTCAGGTGCTGTCGTCCCCAGCTTTGCGCGACGAGGTTGATGCCTTCGGTAGCGCCGCGCACGAAGATGATTTCGTTGGCGGAGCGGGCGTTGAGGAAGCGGCGCGTGGTCTCGCGCGCCGCTTCGTAGGCGTCGGTCGCCCGCGCCGCCAGTTCGTGCGCGGCGCGGTGGATGTTGGAATTTTCATGCGCGTAGAAGTGCGCCAGACGGTCGATGACGGCCTGCGGCTTCTGGGTGGTGGCGGCGTTGTCGAGCCAGATGAGCGGACGGCCCTGCACTGTTTCCCGCAGAATCGGAAAATCCTGGCGAATGCGCTCGCTGTCGAGCCTGCCCGCGCCCGCGGCGTGAATCGCCGGAATGCCCGCCAGTTCTCGTCCCGTGCCGGGAACGCGCAGACCGGAAGGGAAAATGAGGTTGTCCGCGAGAAAGGAATAAGGCGCCTGTCCGCGTGCTCCGGCCTTGTCCGCTTCCCGCTCCATATCGGGGCGCTCCGGCGCAAGCGCGTCGGAAAATGGAACATGCAGCGCGTCCGGGACAATGCTGAGCAGTCTGTCCGCGCCGGAGTCGTCCGCGATGTTGCCGGACGCATTCGGCGCGGCGGACAGGGACGAAGCGGTGCTGGCGGGCGCGAAATCCGCAAGCGCGGAAAGCGCCGCTTGCGTTGCGTCTTCCGCTTCTGGAGACGCCGCGCCAGAGCATTTTGCCGCTTTTTGCAGCGGTTCCGGGCAAGTCTTGCCCGTGTTCCAGCCGCTCAAATCATGGAAGATTTTCGTTGCCAGCCGCGACAATTCAGCTTCCGTGGGCAACGGCGCGAAGCCGTCCTCCAGTCCGGAAGCGCCCGCGTCATTGATATTGGTGGGGGTATTCATGGTACTTGTCCACTTCCACGT
>JAITJU010000106.1 GCA_031278735.1 Zoogloeaceae bacterium | reverse complement strand
CCCCGACCGGGTTCCCATTTCAGCCTCGAACGAGGCGCCGTCGCGGGGCGGCAGTATATACCAGAAATCAGGAATCAAGGGATCAGGCGCCGAAAAAAACGCCGCAGCGAAACAACGCGACGCGAAATTCGCGGTCATCTGTCCTCTGATTGCCCGGCACAACCTGGAGAGCACCCCGGAAACCCAAAACCGCGCGGTTCGCGCCCCTTTTCCCGCCGCAACCGTCTCAAGCAATGGAGATATTGGCGAAACGGCGGCTTTATCCCGTTGACCATCAAGCGCGCCGCGGTTCGTCGGCGTCCCCCGTCCTCGTAAAACTCATGCCGCCACAGCCGGGGCGTAGCTGTAGCATTTCTTCGGGCAGACGCGGTTACAGGCGCCGCAACCGATGCAATCGGCCAGGTTTTTCAGGCTCATGACGGAGGCGTCGCCGCCGTCATCGTCGTCGTCCTCGTCGGTGACTTTTTCGATGAGGTCGAGTACGTCGCGGGGGCAGACTTTGTAGCAGCGACCGCAGCCGATACAGGTTTCCTGATTGATGGCGGTAACGAATTCAGGCGTCCAGACGGCGCCGCCAAAGGTCAGTCCAGTGATGTGAGACATTCATGGCTCCTTGTTTGCGTTTCGTTGGCAGATTTCAGTTTTCTTGCGCGGCATTCAGGCGAGCATTGGCCTCGCCCCAAGCCTTGCAGGCATCGAAAGTGGCTTGCGCCATTGCGGGAATTTCCGCGTAACCAGCGGGCAGGCGATCTTCCACCAGGTCGTGCAGTTGCCCGGCCCATTCGGAAGCAATGCGCTTCAACTTGCGGACTTCCTTGTCGAGCGTTTTCCGTTCTTCTTCGTTCATGACGGCGTGCTCACAGCCCAGCGACTTCCGGGTAACTGCCGATGCGCTCCAGCGCAATGGCAAGCAATTTGTCGGCTTCGTCCTTCATTTTGGAGAGGCTGGGAAAGCCGAAACGGTGCACGTCGCGCAAGGTCTTGTCGATGACGACCAGTTTGCCGACCGTCACCAGCGCGCGGCCAAATCCTTCGTGGGTGAGGTGGACGAGCGGCACGGCCATCAACTTGCATTCTTTTTCGATCAGTACGGAAATGGCGTTGTAGAGGCATTTCACCCGCGCGACGACGGTTTCGTCGGGATCGCTGATCAAGGGAATTTCGGCTTTCTTTTCCTTGGTGAGCACGAAAGGTTCGAGGATTTTTTCCGGCGGCCAGCCGGAGTATTCGCCGTAGGTGTCCAAGGCGCGCATCTGGCGCACCATCTCCTTGATGAAGTCGGTTCCGAGAATGGGGTCGGTGGTTTCAGCAGTTTCAACGCTCATGGTAATGCTCCGTGTGTAAAGAAACGTGGGGGTCAGTTTGATCCGGGAAAGCGTGGGCATGTGTCGCGCGCAGAATCGCGTCAGGCACAGGGCGGCAACAAACCCCGCGCCCGCGCCGAATACGGCGGGGAGATCGCCCCCCAGGCTTTGTCCGATGCCCGCGCCCGCGAGCATGGCGAGCGCCGGGAGGATGTAGCCCAGCAGCGGGGCGGCAATTGCGTTTTCCGGCGCGGCGAGACAGACCCGATCACCCGCCCGAAAATGCCGCAAATGGGCGATGGATGCGGCGTCGATGGATGCGGCGTCGATGTGTGCGATGTCGATGTGCGTCCGTCGCCCTGCCGCCAGTTTGCCGATGCCGCAAGCCTTGCCGTGACCGCAATGCGCGCAGGCGCTGTCGATGGCGAGCGTGAGTCTGCCGTCGTCTGCGGCAAGCACCGTGCCTTGCGGCATGGCTGCGGGAAAAGCGGCGGGGAGATTCGTCCGCATCAACCTTCCCATCCTTCCGATTCCATGCGCGCGAAACGGTCGCTGTCATTTGCTTTCGCCTTTGTCGTCAGCGCGCGCTCGATCCAGGGCACACGGCCTTTCCCGCCATTCTCCCGCAGGGCGGCGCGGACTTCGCGCAGCAATTCGGCGATGTCGTCGGTTTCTCCCACGCGGATGGGCTGCACGCCCTTGGCAAGCAATTGCTGAATGGCGGAAGCGCCGATGGCGCGCACGAATACCGCGTCGCAATCGGCGAGCGCTTCCATCCTGGCGGCCAGTTTGTTTTCGTTGCCGTCCATGGTTTCTTCGGGGAATTCCGCAAAGCCGCTCAGGGCAGTCTTGTCCGGGCCGATTTCGTAGACGACGAAGGCGGTCGCCGAACCGAAATGCAGGTTGACCCGCGCGCGGTTGTCGGAGGCGAAGGCAAGTTTCAGCATGGGGACTCCGCTGTCAGCAGAAGGCTGCGGCACACGTTGCAGCCGTCGCCCTCTCAAGGGCGCGGGGGGCGTCTCGCCGATATAGGGATTGATGTATTCCGGGTACATGATTCGCATGGGTCTGCAAAAGGTTGGCGATGTCGAACAGGGCTTGCCGCGAGCCGCGATAGCCCATCCAGACGCGGGCGTGGCCGCCGATGAGGTCATACTGGGGAAAGCCTGCGTGCAGGAGGGGCCGTGAGAGACGGCGGGCGGTTTCGGTTGCGTGAGAGTTGCCGATGATGAGTTGGGCGTCGGCCTCGCCCGCCCGGCGTTCGAGGTCTTCGAGATCGCCGACGAGCACTTCGGGCAAGGGCAGTTCCGCCAAGGTTTGCGCTTTGGCAGGCGTGACGGCGACAACGGTTTCACCGCCCATCTCAAGGATGAAGCGGGAGAACATGGCGAGCAGGTCAGGATCGGCGGCGATGGCGACGCGGGCGAATCCAAGCATGAAATGGCAATCCACCATGGCATCCCGCAACTGGTCGCGCTGGCGTTCCAGCCTTGGCGGCACGGGCTGGCCGGAGATTCGGGCAAGGGTTGCGGTAAAGGCATCGCAGGCGGCAAGGCCGAGGAGTCCGCCGAAGCGGTAATCGGGCACGCCGGTACGTTGCCGCAGGATGTCCGCCGCCTTGTCGAGCGAGGCACCAATGACCAGCGTTGCGGCGGATTCGCCCATGCGGGCGATGTCCTCGCGCGGCGTGCCGCCCAGGGTGAGCGGGGAGAATTCCGCGTCGGTCAGGTGGCCGTCCAGGGCATCGGCGAGGTCTGGCAGGACAACGGGATGCAGCCCGAAGGCTTCCACCCATTCCCTGACGGCTTCCACGTCGCCCGGCGTGAGCATGGACGAGGCCAGCACATTGATCTGTTTCGGGCAACGGCCAGCGTGACGGCCCACCGGCACGAGCGCGTCGACAATCGCCTCCAACCCCAGGGCGAAGCCGGTTTCCAGACAGCCCGAAAAATCCGGCGTGTTGACCGGCACCACGGCAATACCGGCGTGCTCCGGGTGCGCGGCGCGGAATGCCTTGAGGGCACGGCGGATGTCCGCGCCCTGGGTTTCCGACAGCCCTGTGGTGAGCAGGCCGATGATCTCGGGGTGATTCTTTTCGGCCTGCACACGAAGGGCTTCGATGATATTTTCATCGCCACCCATGATGGTGGAAATCTGATCCATCGCCGTCGTATGCAGGGGGATGGGTTCGCGGAAATGGCGCACGAAAAACACCTTGCCGAACGCGGTGCAGCCCTGCGAGCCGTGCATCAGGGGCACAGCACGCGCCAGACCGAGGAAGGCGAGCGCGGCACCCAGCGGCTGGCTGGATTTCAGGGGGTTGACCGCCAGGGCTTTCACGGTTTTCAGTATTTCCGCCATGTCCGCTCCCTATGCCGCCACCAGACTCGCGCCAGACGGCTGACTCTTGGTACCTGATTCCCGATCCCTGATCCCTGCCCGCCATGGCGCGGGCTGGCGCACGGCCTGCCAGACGGGGCTTTCGATGGACAGCGCCAGTTGCCGCGCCAGTTCCGGCATGCCGTTGTAACCGGCATAGGCGAATTCCCGCTCCTGATTGATGTCGAGAAAGGGAATGCGGGCCTTCAAGGCGGTATAAAGATTGCGCCCTCCGGCGATGAGAATGTCAGCGCCATATTCATGGAAGGTGGACAGCAGGTTTTGCGGGCTGCCGTCGTCGATCATCTTCGCGTCCTCGCCCATGAGTTCGCGGATGCGTGCCTTGTCCTCTCCCGTGGATTTTTTCGTGCCCGTGGCAACCACCGTCATGCCCAGATCCTGCAAGGCGGAGACGATGGACCAGGATTTCACGCCGCCGGTGTAGAGCAACACCCGTTTGCCACGCAGGCGTTCCTGCCAAGGTTGCAGGCGCGCGCGTGCCCTTGTTTCTTCGCGCGCGATAAGGGTTTCGACGCGCGCCGCGAGACCGGCGTCGCCGATGAGGCGGGCGAAATCGCGCAGGGCACGGGAGGTATCCGCCACGCCGTAGAAACTGCCCTCGAAAAACGGCACGCCATATTTTTCCTGGAGTTTCCGCGCCACGTTCAACAGCGCCTTGGCACACACCACCATGGTTACGCGGGCACGATGCATGGTCTGCACTTCGCGGAAACGGGCATCGCCGGAAAGCGAACCGAGTATGCGCAACCCCAGTTCGTCGAACAACGGCGCGACTTTCCAGAATTCTCCGGCGATATTGTATTCGCCAATCAGGTTGACATCATAAGTGGGAATGCCAGCCGGATGCGCGGGCGCGGGGTCGGGTTCGCGCGTGCCGATCACATATCTGAACATGGCCTCGCCCGCCAGCCGGTTGCCCAGATTTTTGGTGCCGTAGAACCCGGCGGCGTCCACCGGAATCACCGGCACACCCCAGCGCGCGGCAGCCGCCTTGCACACCGCCTCCAGATCATCGCCCATCAGTGCTGTTACACAGGTAGCATAGACGAACACAGCGGCGGGCCGGTAGCTGTCGATTGCCTGCCGGATGGCGTGAAAGAGGCGCTTTTCCGAGCGCCCCATCACGATGTCGGTTTCCGACAAATCCGTAGTCATGCCGATGCGGTAAAGCGCCGGGCCGGAGGATTTCGCCCCGCGGTTATCCCAGGAGTTGCCCGCACAGGCAATGGGGCCGTGCACGATGTGCGCCACGTCAGCAATGGGCAAAAGCGCGATCTGCGCGCCATCGAAGGCGCACCCGCCCGCCGTCGCGCCCGGTTTGGGCCGAGCGCAGGCGGATTTCTCTTTGTGATTGTGATGACAGGCTGGCTCGTCGAGCAATGCCTGGATTTCACTGGTTTTCATGCGCTTCTCCTGATGCCTGCCAATCACCTAGCAAGAGCCGCGCCACGATGTACTTCGTTGTTTTTATTTATGAAGTCTTGCCAGGTTTGCGCTGATGTCGGAAAAGCGACAATCGGGCATCAGGGATCAGCACACCCTTCGTCCCCGCGAAAGACGCGCTCCCGCGCCGATCCGCCATTTCGTCATTGCGAGGGCGAAGCCCGTGGCAATCCCGTCCTGCCTTTCAGCCCGCGCGATTTCAACCGAAGAAACGCGCGGCGCGCCAACGCTTGCCGCGCGCCAGCGCCTAAAACCGGTAATTCGCCCGAACGCTTCCCGTCACGCCTTCGCGCTTGCCTGCGTAGCCCTGGATGCCGATGTCCAGCGTCAGCGGTTTTGTTGCCGTGGGATTCAGCGTAAAGCCTGCTTCCAGCATTCCCGTGTCGCCTTTCAAGTCGGGGGCGGCGAGGCGGTAGCCGTGGATGCTGGCTTTGGCTTTGCCGTCGAATTCGTGTTCCCATGCCGCGCCGAGGTAGGCGCTGGCGCTGGCGCTGACGTTCTGGCTCCACCTTGCGCCCAGGCGGGCGCGTTGGGAATCGACCGCCTGGAATTTCACCGGCTCGCCCGTGGTGAGTTTTACCGTGTCCGAACCCTGACGGCTCCACAGGTATTGACCATAGAGTTTCAGACTGGATTGCGCGTTCAGCCTCCAGAGGTAGCCCAGACCGGCGTGGGCGCTGGCGTAGCGGGAATCGCTGTCGTAGGCGGCGCGGCGGCCAAAGGCGTCGATGAGGTCGTATGTCCTGAATTCCAGATTCACCTTGCCGAGACGAGCGGAGGCTTCCGTGTAGAGATGGCCGCGTTCATTTTCGGCGAACTTCAGACGCGCAAGCAATCCGCCGCCGGTGTAGTCGGCGTCGCCCTTGCCGCGCGCGCTGGCGGCGTTGGCGAAGCTGTTGTAGGTGTCGTAATCGCCCTCTCCGTGTTCGATGAACGCGCCCAGCGTGAGGTCTCCGGCGGTGGTCGCGGGCGTGGCGGCGATGCCGGCGAGGAGGGTGTAGCCATCCACATCGACGTGTGAACCGGTTTTATGTCGCAGGCTGCCGCCGCCAATGGCGGCGAAGCCGTGGATGCTGGCATGGGCGGTTTTCGGTTGCGCCCGGAGGACGGCAGCAAAACCCTCATCCACAATAAAATCCGCGCCCTGATTCAGAAAGGCCGTGCCCGCGATAAAACCTTCGGAGAGGGCTTTGGCGCGCGGGTTGATGGGATTGCCGCTTCCTCCGGCTGAGCGCACCGTCGCCAACAACCGCTGGTTGCTGTCGGTGGTGATGTCGAACTCATAGGACAGGCTGACGCCCAACATGCCGACGCCGTTGGCGGCGCTGTTTACCGGAGCGCCGACGAGGGCGCGGGCGTCGATGAGGGTAACGCTGTCGCCTGCCGCCAGCGGAGAAGACGCGCCGTCGATGCCGACGTTCACCGCGCTGCCGGTGACGTTTGCCGTGCCGGTGACGGTGAGGAGCGCGGGGCTGCTCGCCGTCCAGGTCACGGGCAGGTAGAAATCGAGAGCCGCGCCGCGCGCGTCCAGATCGCTATCCAGAGTGACCGCGCCCTGCCCTTTCTTTTCCAGTCGGCTGACCACCGTGATCGCGCTGCCGGGGTCGCCGGTGATGGTGTAATCCTGGGTGTCGTTGGCGAAGATCAGCGCATCCGGGGTGACGCCGTTGCGGTCGAGGGTGACGGCAAACACGCTGGCGGTGTCGTCGAAGATCACGGTATCGCCGTCGAGGTAGCGCAGGGCGGCGGGGATATTGCCGTTCAAAGGATCAGCGCCGTACCAGTTCTCCGGACTTTTGCTGGTGTTGGTGCTGTAGTTCGTCCACTGGTTATCGACCGTTCCCTTCCAGGTCAGCGTGGTGTTGGGCGCCTGATAGTTGTCGACGGTCAAGACCAAATCCTTGTCGCTATTATCGAGGCTGATCTTGAAGTTGCCCCGGACGCGGCCTGTGGTGAGGGTGAGCGCGCGGTCGCCAGTGCCGGTAAGCTCTTCGTCATAGAGGGAGTATTTGCTGATGTCGGCAAGGGCCTGGGTGTCATCATCGGTACGCAAGAGAATGTAGTCGCCATCCGCCAGTGTGCCCGGCGACATGCCGGCCGGGGCGCGGAGATCGAGGGCAACCCCGCTGCCGCCGTAGTCCAGGCCATTGTTCCCGGTGATCGTCAGCATGGGGCTGCTGCTGGGGGTGATGTTCGCGGGAAGCGTGAAGTTGAGATATTGGAAATTCCTGAGTTCATACACTGTAACCGGGGCGTCGGTCATGAGGTTGAGGGTGTTGCCGGTGAAAA
>JAITJU010000088.1 GCA_031278735.1 Zoogloeaceae bacterium | reverse complement strand
CGTTTTGGCGAGAATTTCCTGCATGTAGGCGAGCGAGAATTCCGAATAGGTCGTGTGCGAGAGCGAGCCGCCCCAGGTGTCGAAAATCATCACCGCCTGCGCCCCACATTCGATCTGCGCGTTCAGGTAGGCGACGACGGCTTCGGCGGTAACGGCGAGAATGCGATGCAGCAGATCGGGACGACTATAGAGCATGGTCCGAATATGACGAAAATCCTGCGAGCCGCCGCCTTCGACCATGTAGCAGGCAAGCGTGTAGGGACTGCCGGAAAAGCCAATCAGCGGCACAGAACCGTCCAGCGACTTTCGGATCGTTCGCACGGCATCCATGACATAACCCAGATGATCGTAAGGGTCGGGCGCGCTCAGGTTGTTGATGGCCCATTCATCGCGCAGGGGGCGCTCGAAACGCGGCCCCTCGCCCGTCTCGAAACACAATCCCAGTCCCATCGCGTCCGGCACGGTGAGGATGTCGGAAAAGAGGATGGCGGCATCCAGATCGTAACGCGCCAACGGTTGCAGAGTGACTTCACAGGCAAGATCAGGCGACTTGCACAAGGTCAAAAAATCCCCGGCGCGCTGCCGCGTGGCGCGGTATTCGGGCAGATAACGCCCAGCCTGGCGCATGAGCCAGATTGGCGTGCGATCGACAGGCTGCTTCAAGAGGGCGCGTAAAAAATTGTCGTTCTTGGTGTGGGAAGCGGGAAGCATGAGCAATTTGGCGGAAGAAAAGCGTCATTATCGCCGATCCTTGTAAAATCCGGCATCTGCACAAGTCCCGTTTACCTGAAATGAAAATATTGTCGATGACGAACCCGCCATTGCCGATACCCTGGCCTACGCGCTTGCCGCCGAAGGTTACGCGACGGACTGTTGCGCGCTGGGACGGGAAGCGCTGGAATGGACGCGGACGCGGGATTACGCGCTGGTGATTCTGGACGTGGGATTGCCGGACATGAGCGGGTTCGACATCTGCCGCGCCTTGCGCCGCCATTCCGAGGTGCCGGTGATTTTTCTCACCGCGCACGCCGAGGAAGTTGACCGTGTCGTTGGTCTGGAACTGGGCGCGGATGATTACGTCGCCAAGCCGTTCAGCCCGCGTGAACTGGTTTCTCGCGTGCGCGCCATTCTGCGGCGCACGCGGCCTCATTCCCAAAGCGGCGGCGACACTGCGGACGCCGACGCCCTGCAAGCGGCCAGACGACGCCTGCCCGGCGCCAATATTTTCGGCGTCCGAAAGGAAAGCGTCGATTTTCGCGTCTATGTCAGCGACGCGCAGGGCATCGTGGCTTTCGATTCGGAAAACGAGATGACGGGCAGCGATTTTTCCCGCTGGAAGGATATCGCCAGTGTGCTGCGCGGCGAATATGGCGCGGCGCACCACGCCGCACCACGCGGGAAAACCCGGATTTGCCGCATACTTCCTCCCTGTACGTCTCCGCGCCGATTTTCTGGCAGGGCAAGCGCATTGGCGTGCTTTCGCTCGCCAAACCAACCGTTACCCTGCTGCCCTCATCGGCCTGATTTTTTCCTTCTGGCTGATGCGCTTGATTCACGGCTTCATCCATTACGCGCGGGCGGTCAGCGTTGGAGAAAAGGCGAGAGCGCCCACGGGGCGGCGGGCGTCAGTTTTCCGAACTGGCGCGCGCCCTGACCGCCATGCGCAAGCAATTGGAAGGCAAGCAGTATGTGGAAAAATATGTCCAGAATCTTGCCCACGAAATGAAAAGCCCGCTCACCGCCATCGTTTCCGCCGCCGAACTCATGGAAACGCCGCAGCCGGATGCCGATCGGCAACGTTTTGCCAAGCTGATCCGCGACGAGGCGCAACGCCTGCAACAGGTCATCGAGCGCATGTTGCAGCTCGCGCGCGTCGAACAACTGCAACGCCCGGAAGACAATCAGGCGCTGGATTTGGGCGAACTGGCGCGACAATGCGCGGAAAGCCGCCGCGGCGCGCTGACGGAGCGGGCGCTGCGACTCCAGGTCGACGCCGATGGCGGCTTCCCCTGCAAAGGCGACGCCTTTTTGCTGCAACAGGCCATCAACAACCTGCTCGATAACGCCATTGCCTTTTCGCCCGTCGGCGGTCTCATCCAGATTGAACTGGAAAAACAGGCGAACCGGCTCCGGCTTCGCGTCAGCGATCAGGGAAACGGCGCTCCGAATTACGCGCTGCCGCAACTCTTCGATCGCTTCTATTCCCTCCCCCGCCCTGCTACCGGTCGCAAGAGCACCGGTCTGGGACTGCCTTTCGTGCGGGAAGTCGCGCAACTGCACGGCGGCAACGCCCAATTCGACAACCGCCCGGAAGGCGGCGCCAGCGTCAGCATTGAGCTTTCGACAACCTGAACGACTGGGAACTTTTCGCATACACTTCACAAACGGTTCATGCGTTACTCACACGCCCAATCCATACTGTGGATATGTTTTCAACACTTGGAGAAAAATGATGAACAGGATGCTTCTGAAAAAATTGTCGGGCATGGTCATTCTAACCTTGCTGCTGCTGTTGCCGCTGGAGATGGTGAAGGAACAAATCGGCAAGCGCAGCGCTTACCAGGAGAGCGTGGAATGGGATATTGCCCGGATGGCGTTCGGCGAGCAAACTCTGGCGGGGCCAATCCTGGCGGTGCGCTATCGCGTGCAGAACCCGCCGGAAGTCATCCGGGACGAAAAGACGGGAAAAACCGTGGCGACCCGTATGCCGCAGCCGGAAGAACGAGTGCTGACGCTGCCTGCCGAGCAACTGAACATGGAAGGCGAAGCCAAAGTGGAAGAGCTTCGCCGGGGCATCTACCAGGCGCAAATCTATCACCTGGACATGACGATGGCGGGCAGTTTCCATCTTCCCGCCGATCTTCTGCGCCTCAAGCCGGAGGACGGCAAGCTGCTGGACGCGCGCGCCGTGCTGCTTTTTGGCGTCTCGGATTTGCGCGGCATTGATGAAGATCCGGCAATCGACATCAACGGCCAGAAACTGCGATTCGCCAAACCCGCGGACATGGCGCTGGCGCACACGCTTTCCGGCAGCCGTCTGGAAATGGAACTGGGCAAGCTGACGCCTGGCGAAGCGCGCAATTTCGACTTTGTGTTTCCCCTGAAACTTTCTGGCATGAAATCCTTTTCCTTCGCGCCCACGGCGCTCGCCAACCGCGTCAAACTGACTTCCGCGTGGCCGCATCCCAGTTTTCAAGGAAGTTTTCTGCCGCGCGAACGGAACGTCGACGATACGGGGTTTTCGGCGAGCTGGATGGTCTCCAGCCTCAATATGAACGACACCGATCCGGAAGCGCAGGCCAATCATTCCCGGGAAGTGTTGAGCGTGTCGTTCATCGAGCCGATCAACATCTACCTGCAATCCCAGCGGGCGATCAAGTATGGCGTACTGTTCATCGTGCTCACCTTTACCGCCTTCTTTCTGTGGGAAATCCTGCGCCGCCATCCCCTGCACTTCATGCAGTACCTGCTGGCCGGATTGGCGCTGACCCTGTTCTTCCTGCTGCTGATCGCGCTTTCCGAGCACGTCGCTTTCCTCTACGCCTACCTGATTGCCGCCGCCGCCTGCATCGGCCTGATTGCGATCTACCTCTCCGGTGTGCTGGGCGGACGCAAACCGGCGCTGGCATTCGGCGGCGGGTTGGTCATCCTCTACGGCACGCTCTACGGCCTGCTCCAGTCGGAGGATAACGCGCTGCTCATGGGAAGCGGCATTCTCTTCGCCGCCCTTGCCGCCATCATGATCAGCACCCGCAAGCTGGATTGGCGCAATCTGGGCAACAAGTGAAACGCGGGAAAGGCGCGCGGCGCGGGCGAACGACGGCTTTGCGCGCGAAGCCGGGTCACGCGCCGGCGGCGGCGACCATTACCCGGTTCTTGCCCGCGGACTTGGAAGCGTACATCGCGGCGTCGGCGCGCTGGATGATGGAAGACTGGCTTTCGCCCGCCTGAAGCTGGGCAATGCCGGCGCTAAAGGTAATCAGCACTTTCTGGTTTTCGTAGAGAAAGATGCGCCGGGTAAGATTGCGTTGCAGACGGGTCATGGCGGCGACGGCTTCCCGCAGATCGGTTTCCGGGAAGAGGATGATGAATTCCTCGCCGCCGAAACGGGCAACCGTATCCTGCGGACGCAGGCTCTCGCGAATGACCGTCGCCAGGTGGATCAGCGCCTCGTCGCCCGCCACGTGACCGTGGCGGTCGTTCAGTTTCTTGAAATTGTCGATGTCCAAAAGCGACAGGCAAATCGGCAGTTCATGTCGTCCGGCGCGGGCGATTTCCTTGCCCAACACCTCGTCCAGCCCGCGCCGGTTCAGTGCGCCCGTCAGCTGATCGTGCCGGATCATGTGGCTCGTCTGCGCCAGTTCCTGCTCCAGCGCCTTGACGCGCCCTTCCGCCGCCGCCGCCTTTTCCTGCGTCGCGCGCAGTTCATCGCGGGATTGCAGGGCGTTCACCTGAATGGCGCGGGTTTTCTGCATCACATCCGCCAGCACCGATTCCAGTTCATTGATGTTGTTGGCCGCGCTGACGCGCCGGGCGCACTGCTCCATGGCGTCGTGATAATCGGAAGTCGCGTCGGCGAACGTGACCAGATGATCGACAAAACCGCTCAACATGTGCTTCAGCGCGTCCTTGGCTTCCAGAAGGCCGAGCTTCAACTGGCCCTGCTTGAAAATAACTTCCTTGATGCGCTGTTCAGCGTCATCCAGCGCGCGCTGGGAAAGCGGCTTTTCCACGATGTCGCGGATAATTTCAATCTGCCCGGAAAGCCACTGATCGTCCTGCAACAATTCGCCAATGTTCTCGATCAGCAGACGCAGGAGCTTCAGCAGGCTGGCGCGCAATTCCGCCTGATCTTCGATGGAAAGCTCCAGACGAAAAGCAAACTGTTTCAGCGTGGTCTGCATCGTTGCCAGATGGGCGGGGGAATACGCCTTGCGAACCGCTTGCGCAAGCGCCTTTGCCTCGTTGAAAAAGCGGGGCTGCTCGGCCAGCAGGGGAACGATGCAGTTTTCCAGCGAATAGGCAAAGAGTTCGCGCAGTTCGGCGGATATGACCGCCCTGCCGCCATCCGGCGCGGGCGGCGCGGGTTCGAGCGCGGAAGGCGGGTTGGCGGCCACCGCCTCGGATGCCGCCTCGCCTTCCGTCAAGGGAATGTCAT
>JAITJU010000063.1 GCA_031278735.1 Zoogloeaceae bacterium | reverse complement strand
CAGCATGAAGGCGCAGGAAGCGCCGATGCCGATGACGAGCGGCAAGAGGTGCGGCGGCATTCCCAGGGCCTCGCCGACCGTGCCGAAGAGCGGCACCATCAGCGCGGCGCTGGCGGTGTTGCTGGTGAATTCCGTCAGGAGGATGATGAAGGCGGCGGAGACCGCGATGATGAGAAACCAGTGCCCGTCGCCCAGCCATCCGCTGACCAGGTTCGCCATCACGAGGCTGGCGCCGGAATCCTTCAGGATGTCGGAAAGCGCGATGCCGCCGCCGAAGAGGAGGAGGATGCCCCATTCGGTGTTCGTCTGTATCTGCTTCCAGGTGGCCACGCCCGATATGCCGATCAACACCGCCGCGCTGATTGCCACCACCGAGTCGAATTGCTTGACGCCGCCCAGAAGGGCGCTGATCTTCGCGCTGAAGATCCAGGAGAGCGCCGCCAGGAGGAAGATGCCGATGGTGGCGAGGCGCGGTTTCGTCCAGGCGAATTCATGCGTTTCCACGGTGACGCGATGTTTGAGGTTGGGGCGAAAGACGAGATAGAGAATGCCGATCATCAGGGGCAGGAGAATGAGCATCACCGGCAGGCCGTATTTCATCCAGCCCATGAAATCCAGTTTGAGATGGGCGGCGGCGATGGCGTTGGGCGGCGATCCGACCAGGGTGCCCAGGCCGCCGATGCTGGCGCTGTAGGCGACGCCCAGGAGGAGGAAGAGATAGACGCCGCGCTCCTTTTTCGCGTCCAGGTTGCTCAGAAGCCCCAGGGTGAGCGGCAGCATCATGGCGGCGGTGGCGGTGTTGCTGATCCACATGGAAAGCGCGGCGGTGGCGAGAAAGAGCATGACGGCGGCGCCGCCCAGATGCCCGCGCGAGAGAAAGAGCAGGCGATGCGCGATGAAGCGGTCGATCCCCTGGATGTGCAGCGCCGTCGCCAGCGCGAAACCGCCGAAGAAGAGGAAGATGGTCGGGTCGGCAAAGGGTTTCAGCGAGGCCGTCACGTTCATCAGGCCGAACCCCACTGCCAGGATCGGCGCCAGGAGAGCGGTGATGGTGATGTGCAGCGCCTCCGTGAGCCACAGGACGCCGATGAAGAAAAGCATCGCCAGACCTGCGTTGGTTTTCGGCTCATAGGGCAGGAATTTGTACAGAAGGAAAAGGGCGACGACATCCGCCGCCAGGATGAGAAACTCCTTCTTTTCCGCGACCCAGCCCCTTGACAGGGCGGGTTCCATGCTCTCCAGATTTTCAGTGGATTGGATTTCTGCGGGACTCATGAAAGAAGACTCCTGAAAGACAACAAAGAAAGGGTTGCGTCATTGCGCCGTTGCGCGGCCTTTACGGACGGACGCGCAAGCGCCGCGCCGCTTCGACCATGTTGGCGAGCGCGGCTTTCGTTTCCGGCCAGGCGCGGGTTTTGAGGCCGCAGTCGGGGTTGACCCAGAGCCGTTCGGCGGGGATGACCGCCAGCGCCTTGTCGAGCAAATGCTCGATTTCCTCCACGGAAGGCACGCGCGGGGAATGGATGTCATAGACGCCGGGGCCGATTTCATTCGGATAATGGAAATTGCCGAAGGCGCGCAGCAATTCCATATCGGAACGGCTGGTTTCGATGGTGATGACGTCCGCGTCCATCGCGGCGATTTCCGGCAGGATGTCATTGAATTCCGAATAGCACATGTGGGTGTGGATTTGCGTTTCGTCGGCGACGCCGGAGGCGGCAATGCGAAAGGCGCGCGTCGCCCAGGCGAGATACCCGGCCCAGTGTTCCCGGCGCAGCGGCAAGCCTTCGCGGATGGCGGGTTCGTCGATCTGGATGATGCCGATGCCTGCCGCTTCCAGATCCGTCACCTCGTCGCGGATGGCGAGCGCGATTTGCTCCGCCGTGACGCGCCGCGGCTGGTCATCGCGCGCGAACGACCATTGCAGGATCGTGATCGGGCCGGTGAGCATCCCCTTCATCGGACGCCGGGTGAGGCTCTGCGCATGGCGCGACCATTCAACTGTCATTGGCCGGGGGCGCGACACGTCGCCATAGATGATGGGCGGCTTGACGCAGCGGGAGCCGTAGGACTGCACCCAGCCGTTGGCGGTAAAGGCGAAACCGGCCAGTTGTTCGCCGAAGTATTCAACCATGTCGTTGCGTTCCGCCTCGCCGTGGACGAGCACATCCAGCCCCAATGCCTCCTGGAAGGCAACGGCGCGGGCGATTTCGTCCTGCATGGCCGCCGCGTATTCCGCCGCCTGCATTTCCCCGCGCCGGAAGGCGGCGCGCGCGGCGCGCACCGAAGCGGTCTGCGGGAAAGAGCCTATTGTGGTGGTCGGCAGCAGCGGCAATTGAAAACGAGCCTGCTGCGCCCGGCGACGAACCGGAAACGGCGAGGCCCGGCGGTCGATGTCGTCGGGCAGGGCGGCAAGGCGCGCCGCGACTTCCGGCGCGTTTACACGCGGGCTGTTTTCGCGGCTTTGCCGCGCCCGGCGGGATTCGGCCAGCAGGGTTTCGAGGTCGGCGTCTTCCGGCGCCGCCTGCTTGAGCGTTTGCAGTTCCCGCAGTTTTTCGACGGCGAACGCAAGCCAGGAACGCAATTCCGCGTCCAGCCCGGTTTCCGCCGCAACGCTGAACGGCACATGCAACAGCGAGCAGGAAGGCGCAAGCCAGACTTCGCGCAGTTTCGCAAATCGCTCGGAACGCAGGAAATCCAGCGCCCGATCGAGATCGGTACGCCAGATATTGCGCCCGTCGATAAGGCCCAGGGAAAGCACCCGGTGCGCGGGCAGCCAGTCGGCGGCCAAGAGGGCGTCTTCCGGCGCGCGCACGGCGTCGATATGCAGCCCGGCGACCGGCAGGCGGCAGGCGAGGTTGAAATTCTCCTTCAGGGGAGAAAAATAGGTCGCCAGCATGATCCGCGTCTCCGGTGCGGCAAGCTGGTGATAAGCGGGTTCAAAGGCTTGTTGCCATTCGTTTGGCAGGTCCAGCCCGAGGATGGGTTCGTCCATCTGTATCCATTCCGCGCCTTCGGCGGCCAGGCGCGTGAGAAGCTGCCGATAGACGGGCAGGATTCTTTCCAGAAGGTCGAGGCGGGAAAAGCCGGGCGTTTTTTCCTTGCCCAGCCACAGGAAAGTCAGGGGGCCAATCAGGGCGACCTTGGCGGGATGCCCCAGGGCGCGGGCTTCCGCAAGCTCGGAAAAAATCCGTTCGCCGTGAAGGGCAAAGGCGGTGTCGGCGGAAAATTCCGGCACCAGATAGTGATAATTGGTGTCGAACCACTTGGTCATTTCCAGCGCCGGGGCGGATTTTTCCGTCTCTTTTTCGCTGGCGACCCCGCGCGCCATGGTGAAATAGCGCGAAAGACTGGGTTCCTCGCCCGAAAAGCCAAAACGCGAAGGCTCACAGCCCGTCCACTGGATATGATTCGCCACTTGGTCGTAAAAGGCGAAATCGCCAACGGTCACGAAATCCAGCCCTGCTGCACGTTGCAAGGCCCAATGGCGGGCGCGCAGATCGCGTCCGGTCTTTTCCAGATCGTCCATGGAAATTTCTCCCCGCCAGTGGCGTTCCAGGGCGAATTTGAGTTCGCGGTTCTCGCCCATGCGTGGAAAACCGAGGATGTGTGTGCGTAAGGTCATGACGATTCCTGTCAGGATTGCGGAAGCCCCGCGAAGGCCGGATACGTTCCCGCTGCCTTCCTTCACGAAAGTTCGCAATATACACACCCTTGGATGCCCCGTAATTACTAAAGTAGTGTAGAAATGTGAAGGTCTTTTAAGATATTTGCGAATTTTGCGAACACTGTGTTACGAAACCTCAACCCGGGAGATGTTTTCGGAAAGATTCCGCCGCGCCTCGGTTTTCCCCTTGGGGACGGGGCGCGAAACGCGGCGGTCAACGTGGTGGTCAACGCGGCAGTCAGGTCGTCGGCAGGCCGGAGAGCAGATCGTTTTGTTTTGTGAAGTCCGCGTGGGCGCGCACGCGGGCGAAGGCCAGCAGTTCCGCGAGGCTGGCCTGTTTGTCGCGCCAGTCGTGGAACACATTTTCGGCAAGCAGCACGTAACGCCATGTCGCCTGCCTATGGTTTTCCGGCAGGTTGTTGACGCGCTCGCACCAGGTCAGCGCGGCCTTCAACTTGCGCTGCACATTGGGGGCGTTTACCTGTTCCGTCGCCTTGGTCTCGACCAGATACGCCGCGCCATTCCGGTCGCGCGCCAAAAAATCGAGCGAATAGAAGGCGGGCAGGCCGTCCGCTTTCACGTAACGCAGGCGCACAAAATCATGCCGCGTTTCGCTCACCTTGCAGAAGGCCGCGATGCGGGCGTCCGCTTGCGCCCATTCGATGAAGGCGCGTTCCAGGCCGCCGTTCCGGGCGGGATAGGCAAGGCGCTCATAGACGCACTTTTCCACCGACAGCGAGCAGCTTTCGCGCATCGGCAAGCGGGCGACTTCCGAGAGCAGACGTTGGGCGTCCACATCCCAGCCAAGTGCATGCGGCCAAAATCATATGCGCTACTCATAGTCTGTAGAATCATAGTCATCATTCAGGGACAATACATTTTTCAAAATTGTTCTGATGATGCCGAGGATCCCTAGCCCTTCAACGCGAGCCACCCTTGCTGAAAATGTCCGTGCTTTTCGAAAATATCACGGCCTTTCACAAGAGGAACTGGCCGATCGTTGTGAACTTCACCGCACATATATAGGATCGGTGGAGCGTGAGGAGCGAAATGTCTCTTTATTAAACCGGCAATCAAATATCAGACGCGCATGTGTGAGCATGAGATCGCAAGCAATTGATTTTTAATAATTTATGCGGAATCTCATATTTTAACAATGACTGCCGGTTTAATAAGCACTCTCGAAGTCCTTTCTCAGGCTCTCGGAGTCAGCGTCGCGGAACTGCTGACACCAAGATCTGAGTATGACCCAGAAGACGCCCTTTGATTACAAGAATACCCTCCAATCATCTGGCTTCAATATTTATTCTCCAATTGAAGTTGGAGATGCCAATTTTTGGATACCAACGCCACACCTAGAAACACTGCTCAATCAAGCACTGACGGGCCTTGATCTAGGGGGATTGGCACTGCGAACTCGCTCGAAAGTTGTCAAGACTGCCATTTGCGAAGCCCTTGGCTACCCTGTTCCAAAATCTTTCAAAAAAACACAACCTCGATTTTTGGGGCAACAACTGGATGTGTACACTCAAAAATCAAGCAATCTGCAAATCTGGAATGAAGAACTTTCCCCAACTCGACGCTATGCAATCATCCAAATATCGGATCAAGAGATTGTTTTGAAAATCAAAGTGGTAAACGGTCAAGAACTTGCGCTGTTGGATACGACAGGGACGATCACAACAAAATACCAGGCAGGGCTTGTCACTGGCGCCGATTCTCACGAATTGATTTCAGCGCAAGACACTCCACCTTTGTTGCCATATGTACAATTTGGTACGACATTTGCCGCATCGATCAGTCCCATTGATGAACCAGAGTGCGGCGCCTTGCTGCCTATTCAGGAAATCTTTGATCGCTTATCTATGCTGGTAGGCTTCTCGTTCGCTGACCCTGGCATGGATCAGGAACGCAATCGCGGTGCGGCACTGCATCGCTTGATTTGCGAATGCCTGGGATATAGCCTCTACGAAGACAAGGGACAGTTCCCTGACATTCGCCATCAATTATTGGAAGTAAAGCTGCAAACATCGCCTACTATCGATCTAGGACTGGCGTTGCCAAGCAGCGAAGAGTGTCTCGATATTCGGCAGCTTGGGGAACATCACCCTCGGCATTGCGACGCTCGTTATGCAATGTTTTACGCCAAGACGGATGGTAAGCAAGTTACGCTTACCCACCTGTTCCTCACGACAGGCGCTGATTTTTTTACACGCTTCAGACGCTTTGAAGGCAAGGTGGCAAACGGGAAGATTCAGATTCCGTTACCTCAAGACTTCTTCAGCAGGTAAACCGAAAACACGCCAAATCCGAGTATCGAGGTCAGCGGCAAGTTGATCGGCCTCTATCGAGGGGGTCTTGGCGTGAATTATTTTTGCCAAGTCGATGATTGCCACAGCTTCATCGCACTTCGGGTTGGGTAGTGGGAACAACTCGACGTATTGCGTGATGTAGCGTCGCCGCCCAGCATAAAGCTTGTTATTGAATCGGTGATCGTAGAAGGTTTCAATGAACGACGAGTTCGCCACTGCAAGTGCCAACCACAGCAAATCTTGCTCGTCTTTGTTTTCACATTGCAACCAATAGCATTCCCCGTTAACAACACCACCGTCCATGTCGATCCAGAAAATGGGTTTGTCGGAAATGTCAGGGAACACAAGTTTTGGCGATGGCCATGCAGCAGGATCTTGCGGCACCCATAATTCATACCATTTACGGCCGGCTTCGATCAGATATGTGCGTGCTTCCAGAGCGCTGCGGTGCTTTTCCAGATAACTCGCCGTTTTTGGGTAGCAGCCCAAATCAACAGCGACGCGACCATTCTCCGTCACCTTGTGTGGATAAAGGATTTCCTTGATATGTTTAGCATTTTCTGGCGTCACGGCTTTGAAGCGGCGTGCGCATTTTCGAGTAATCAAGGGTCGAAGCAATTCCGGTCGACCGTCAGGAAGAATGCTCCAGTCGTTACGAATGAATATCTTGTCTGCTGTCGATTTCACACCTACTCTTATTTTTCCGATCCGTCGAAACGTTTCCCATGTATTCGCTTCAACTGTTGCCAACCATTGATCCGTGGCTTGGGTAGCAATGCGCCAAATACCTTCGGGGTCACCCCCATTGTCCAGCACCCCATGCCGAACCCGAAAATGCCGACCATCTGGAATTGCAATCACGGTGTCGTTATCTGTGTGCAAGGCAGATAAAATATCCTCAGCTTCTGCAATCGCGGTATCGTTGGTTTCGTAAATGGATGAATAAGCAATTCCATTGCCATGTTTATGTTTTGGATCGGGGGTGCCGTGAGCTAATAATACCGATGGCAAAACCGCAGCATCGAAGATTTTGGTATCACCAAGATCCCAAGCGTGCAAGATACGAAAGCGCGAAAGCATGGCGCGCCGTACTGCTTGACCTGATTTTGTGGTCATGAATCGGTTTGATGTGATCACGCCTGTCACGCCGTTATCCGCCAATACTTGAGAAATTCCCAGAAAGAATGGGTAATAAAGATCAACTCGACCAGTCAATCCAAAACTTTGAGCGAGTTGCTGAGCCTGCTGCGTACCCATGATTTGTGTGCGCACATATGGTGGATTGGCGATAACCAGATGGAAAGACTCCTGCACTTCGCCTGCCGAAAAAAGGTCGCCACCACCCTGTAGACTGAGAACGTGCTCCAGAAAATCTTTCTGCTCCAAGCGCACATCCAAATCAGGGAAATCTTGCCGAAGGCGTTGGGAGGCAATCCGAATGGCTTCTGGGTCAGTATCGTAGCCAACCGCCTCAACGCGCTTTCTGAATGCGGGCGGCAAATTTTTAATCAATGCGTCGAGCAGGACCCCATCGCCACATGCCGGATCAAGAACACGTATTTTCCCACTCTTGGGCAACTCAGCCGCCCGCAGCATTTGCTCAGCAACAAACCTTGCAAAAGCTATGGGCGTATAGGTCGCGCCGTCAGACTTTTGTCGATCAACGTCACTATATCTTGGCGTGGTGGTTACTGTGTCTAGCATTGACAATGCCCTTGATTGATACTTATAGCCTTCATTCTATCTCGTAGAATGGCTCAGTGGAAATAAAAAAACGCCCAACAAATCGCTCAACACGGAAGCGCGTCGCCCAGGGCGGGCTGCGTCTCGCCGAATAATCCGGGCTGCGGCGCGGCAAGACGGCTTTGCAGTTCCCGCCGCGCGTTGTCGGCGACCCAATCGGCCTCGGCGCTGTCGCGGGCAGGCAGCACCCACTCGCGGGTTTGCAGGCTGACGCGATGCTGGCGCTCCAGATTCTCAAGGATTTTTTCGGCCAGCTTGCGCCCATCGGCGACGATCTTGGGCAACTGTTCGAGCAGGGACTTGGGTATGAATTTCGGTTGAACGAATGATTGAATTATTAATTTAACCATAGGCTCAACGAAAACTGAACTCTGCTTCAATCGGAAATTTAAGTTTCGGTTGATGAACGCCAGACATGAATTCGCCGAACGCCTGAAGCAAGCCATGCTGGACGCGGGCTACGAGCCGCGTCCCAGTGTATTGGAAAAGGCGTTCAACATCCGCTACTGGGGTCGCCCCATTACCTTCCAGGCGGCTTCCAGTTGGCTGAAAGGCATATCCCTCCCCGAACAGGACAAGCTGCAAACGCTGGCCGAGTGGCTGAAGATCGATCCGCACGTCCTGCGCTTCGGCGCCCAGATTTCCCGGAACATCGCGGAGAAAAAGACCCGCTGGGAGGCCGCCGTCGCCGGCCCGGAGCGCGAGGTGCTGGAAGCCTTCCTCGGCCTGCCTGCCGAGCAAAAGAAAATCGCCCGCGCCGTCATCCTGGCGCTGGCAAAGGCCAACGGCATCCCCTGACGGCGACCCAACCCGTCTGGCGCGAGCCGACAAAAGCGCCCCATCCCGTTGTTTGCCCGGCCGCCGGAATGGGCGAATGGCCTGAGGGCATTCGGCTTTTGCTCCCGTTTTGCGCCGGACGCGCCTATTTTGCCTGATCTTCCGCGTCGGCGGGCGCTCTGGCCGTCTGTATGGACGTTGCCTGCAAGGAGCGTTCGGCGGCGGCGAGGTTGGCGGGGATGCCGAGGAGGACGAGGATGTCGCCCGCCTCGATGCGGGCGTCGGGCGCAAGCGCCACGCTCTTGATGCCGCGCCGCTGGATGGCGCGGACTTCGCACTGGTCGGCTTCGATGTTCAGCTCGCTCAGGGAACGGCCAACGCTGCTGGAGCCGGGGCCAATCCAGACGGAATAGAGACGGGGAAGCAGTTCGTCGTCGCCGCCGTGCTCGCCGGGACTGTAGAAGAAGCCGCGCAGGAGCTGGTATCGCTTGCTGCGCATTTCGCGCACCCGCCGCAGGACGCGGTTCATGGGCAGCCCCATCAGCGCCAGCGCGTGCGTGGCGAGCATCAGGCTGGCCTCCAGGGATTCCGACACCACTTCGGTCGCGCCCGCCTTGGAAAGCGGCTCAAGGGCGTGTTCGTCCGGCGCGCGCGTGACGACGGGCAGTTCCGGGCGGCAGTCGCGCACGTGGTGCAGGATTTTTTCGGCGCTGCGCATACCGTCTACGGCGATGATGACCACGCTGGCGCGTTGCAGTCCGGCGGAAAGCAGCGATTCACGGCGGGTGGCGTCGGCAAAGACGACGCTTTCCCCCTGGGAGGCCGCCTCGCGCACCCGTTCGGGATCGATGTCCATCGCCATGTAGGCGACGCCTTCCTGCGCCAGAAAACGGGCGAGGAACTGGCCGCAACGGCCAAAGCCGCAAATGAGGGCATGTTTTTCCGTTGTCATGCTCCTGGCGGCAACCTGGGTGATTTGCATGGATTTCAACAGCCATTCGCTGCTGATGAAGCGGGTGACGACGCGCTCGCAATACTGGATGAGAAAGGGCGCGATCAGCATGGAAAGCACCAGCGCCGAGAGCAAAATCTGCACGACATGCGCGGGAATGTCGCCCGCTTCGCCCAAGAGCACGAAGCCGAATTCGCCGCCCGCGCACAGCCAGAGCGCGTCGCGCACGGCGTTGCCCGGCGTGGCTTTCATGCGCCGCGCCACGAGCCAGACGATGAATCCCTTGACCAGCAGCAGGGCGAACAGCACGACCAGCACGGCCCACCAGTTGTCGAGCATAATCGACGGGTTGAGCTTCATGCCGATGGTGACGAAAAACAGCCCCATGAGCACGTCGCGGAAGGGTTTGATGTCCGCTTCCACGGTATGCTTGTATTCGGTTTCCGAAATCAGCATTCCGGCGACGAACGCGCCCAGCGCCAGCGACAGTCCGGCCAGTTCCGTCAGGTAGGCGAGAAACAGGGTAATGAGAATGACGTTGAGCGCGAAAATTTCCGGGGAGCGGGCGCGGGCGACGAAATGGAACCAGCGGCGCATCAGGCGCTGCCCGAAAAAGAGAATGAGGGAAAGCGCCGCCACCGCCTTGAGCAGCGCCAGCGCCATCATGAGCGCCATCTGTTCGAGCGGCCTGGCAAGCGAGGGGAGAAGGATGAGGAGCGGCACCACCGCCAGATCCTGAAACAGCAGAACGCCAATGATGTCGCGTCCGTGCGGCGCGTCCAGTTCCAGACGATCGGTCAGGAGCTTGGAAATGACGGCCGTCGAGGACATGGAAAGGACGCCGCCAATGGTCAGCCCCAGTTGCCAGGAATGCCCGCTCAAAATGGAGACGGCGGCAAAAACCAGCATGGTCAGCGCCACTTGCGACAACCCCAGACCCAGCACCGTGCGCTGCATGGTCTTGAGCTTGGGCAGCGAAAATTCCAGGCCGATGGAAAACATCAGAAAGACCACGCCGAATTCCGCCAGGCGTTCGGCGTCATTGCTGTCTTCCATGAAATGAAAGGCGTGCGGCCCAATCAAGCTGCCGACCAGCAGATAGCCCAGCACCGGCGGCAGGTTGACGCGCCGAAAAAGGACGACCGCCAGCACCGACGCGCCCAGAAGCATCAGGATGAGTTGCAGGGTATTCATGGCGCAGCGAACGCGGCTTGTCACGCAGGTTGTTATAATCCGCGTCATCATAAACCATTGGCCGGAAGTAAAAATCGGCGGACAGGCTCGCTTTGCGAAAGAAAACGGCAAAGTTGGTCTTTTTTGCCGAAAAAACGACAAGACCCTTTTTCATGCCCATGTCTTCAGAAGACTTCTCCTGCGACCGCGCGCTCGATCTGGCGGCGCGCACCTTGCGCATCGAGGCGGCGGCCATCGGCGCGCTGATACCGCGCCTCAATGCCGACTTTGCCCGCGCCGTGGAATTGGTGATGACGGGAACGCGCGCGGGAAACGGGCGGATGATCGTCAGCGGCATGGGCAAATCCGGGCACATCGCGCGCAAGCTGGCCGCCACCCTCGCCAGCACGGGAACACCCGCGTATTTTGTTCATCCCGGCGAAGCCAGTCATGGCGATTTGGGCATGGTGCAGGGCTGCGATATTTTTCTGGCGCTCTCCAATTCCGGAGAAACCGAGGAACTGCTGCGCATTCTGCCCGCCGTGCGCCGTCAGGGCGCAAAACTCATCGCCATGACCGGCAATTCGGCATCCACGCTGGCGCGCGCGGCGGACGTGCATCTCGACGCCAGCGTGACGGAAGAAGCCTGCCCGTTGAACCTCGCGCCCACGGCCAGCACAACCGCCGCGCTGGCGCTGGGCGACGCGCTCGCCGTGGCGCTCCTGGACGCGCGCGGCTTCAGCCCGGAAGATTTCGCCCGCTCGCATCCCGGCGGCAGTCTGGGACGCCGCCTGCTGACCCATGTTCGGGATGTCATGCGTCCGGCGGCGAACGTCCCCGCCGTGCGCCCGGACGCGCCGCTCTCCGAGGCCATCCTGGCGATCAGCAAGGGCAGGCTGGGCATGACGGTGATTACCGACGCGAACGGCCTGATTCTGGGCATCTTCACCGACGGCGACCTGCGCCGCGCCTTCGAGCAGGGCGCGGCGCTGCATTCGGCGACCATGGGCGCGCTGATGCACGTCCAGCCTTGTTGCATCGCGCCGGAAAAGCTGGCGGTGGAAGCGGTGGAAATCATGGAGCGTCAGCGCGTCAATCAGATTCTGGTTGCCGACGCCGACGGCCATTTGCTGGGCGCCCTGAACATGCACGACCTTTTTGCCGCCAGGGTGATCTGATGCCGGAAGCGTATCTTCGCGCCGCCGCCCGCGTAAGCCTCATGGCCTTCGACATCGACGGCGTGATGACGGACGGGCGGCTGTATTACACCGATGCCGGGCAGGAAATCAAAGCCTTCAGCGTCCTGGACGGCCAGGGATTGCGCTTCCTGCAACAGGCGGGCGTCACGCTCGCCGTCATCACCGGGCGCGTTTCCGGCGTGGTGGCGGCAAGAGCGCGGGATTTGGAGATTCGCCATCTCTTTCAGGGCGTTTCCGACAAACACGCCTGTATGCGCGCGCTGCTCTCCCAACAAAATCTCCCCTGGACGGACGCGGGCTATATGGGCGACGACGTGATCGATCTGCCGGTGCTGCGCGCCGTCGGTTTTGCCGCCGCGCCAATCAATGCGCATTCGCAGGTATTGGCGGCGGGTTGCCTCGTCACCGCGGCAAAAGGCGGCGAAGGCGCGGTGCGCGAAGTCTGCGATTTCATTCTGGCGGCGCGAAACGGGCGCGAAAAATCATGACCCGCATCCTGAATGCCGCCAATCTGCTGCCGCTCCTGATGCTGTCGAGTCTTGCCGCGCTGACGTACTGGCTGGCGGAAGGCGCCCATCCGCCGCAATCGCGGGCGGACGAGCGTCCGCGCCACGAACCGGACGCCAGCGCCGAAAATTTCGTTGTGCTGCGTTTCGATGCGGGCGGCAATCTTCGCTACCGCCTGGAAGCGGAAGAGGTGCGGCACTTCCCGGACGATGACAGCTATCATGTGCGGATGCCGCGCCTGCTTTCGTACCGCCCGCAATCGCCGGTCGTCACGCTGAACAGCAAATCGGCGATTGTCACGGAGCGGGGCAAGCGGGTGCTGCTGCAAGAAGACGTTGTGCTCGCGCGCCCCCCGTTCGCCGACCGTCCGGCGTTCACTGCCCGCACGCCGGAACTTGTCGTGCTGCCGGATGAAGGACGCGCCTTCAACCAACACCCGGTGCGCATCACCCAGGGCGAAAACTGGCTCACCGGCGTGGGTCTGCAAATGGACAACAACAAGGCTACCTTTGCGCTGCAAGGCAATGTGCGCGGCGAATATCTGCGCAAGGCGCCGACCGCGAATCCCTCGAATCGCTGACTTTCCGGAAAATTTTCATGCTTCGTCTTTTACCCCTCGTTTTCCTGCTGCTTGCCTTTTCTGTCCGCGCCGAGCAGGCAGACCGCGACAAACCCATCGCCCTGGAAGCGGAGCGCATTTCCATCGACGACGTCAAGCGGGAGCAGGTTCTGGAAGGCAAGGTGGTGCTCACGCAAGGAACGCTGATGATTCGTTCCGACAAAATCGTGGTGACGGAAGACGCGGCGGGTTTTCAGCGCGGCGTCGCCTTCGCCGGGCCGGGCGGGCTGGCGCGCTTCCGGCAGAAACGCGAAGGACGCGAGGAATGGATAGAAGGCGAGGCCGAGCGCATCGAATACGACGCGCGCACGGAAGTCGCCGAATTTTTCCGCCGCGCCTGGGTCAAGAGCGGCGCGGATCAATTGCGCGGCGATTACATCTGGTACGACGCCATTTTTGAACGCTATCTGGCGACGGCGGGCGAGAGCCAGGCCAAGGACGCGCCGCCGCCGCGCGTGCGGGCAGTCATCCAACCCCGAAACAAGAAAAACGCGCCGGAAGAAGAGGCGAACGCGAACGCCGCGCCCCAGGAGGTCCTGCAACTCAAGGCCGCGCCCGGCCCAACCGCGCCGGATGCGCCGGATGCGCCATAAACAGTCCCGTCTGGCGGTCTGTGCGGTTTCTTGACCGTATACAGACATCGCAGCGCGGGATAATGACATGAGTTGACATCGGCGCGACAAATCCTATAATTCTGCAAATGTTGCATTGCAGCATTATTTCCATTCACCTGTTTTCTGAAACGTCTCACAAGGAGTTTTAATCATGACCACCGCATCTCCCGAACAATTTGTCGCCAGCAGCCGGGCCGCCATTGATTCCCTGTTGTCCTTGTCCACCATCGCCCTGGATTCCGCCGAGCGTGTCGCCGCCCTGAACCTCAACACGGTGCGTTCCGTGCTGGAAGATTCCGTTGCCAACGCCCAGGCCGTCATCGGCGTCAAGGATCCGCAGGAAGCCCTGTCCCTGCAAGCCTCTCTGGCGCAACCCAATGTGGAAAAGGCTGTAGCCTATACCCGCAGCGTCTATGAAATCACCGATCTGACCAAGGACGCGCTGGTCAAGCAGTTGACGTCCGCCTTCACCGATTGGCAAAAGCAATCCACCCAACTGGCGGAAAAGCTGAGCAAATCCGCGCCGGTGGGTTCCGACGTTGCCGTGGCCGCCGTGCGTTCCGCCATTGCCGCCACCAATTCCGCCTTTGACAGCCTGAACAAGGCCGCCAAGCAAGTTTCCGAAATCGCGGAAGCCAACGTCGCCGCCGCCACCAACGCCACTGTCAAAGCCGTTGGCGCGACGGTTGCCGCCACGCCCAAGAAGAAATAATATTTCTTGCGTGCGTTTTCCCCCTCCGTATTCTTGCGGGCATGCGGAGGGGTATTGTCTTGTTCCTGACCCGCAGGAGAAACCCGTATGAGCACTCCCAATCTCGAGCAGCTGAACGTGGCCCAGAAAATCGGCGCGGACGCCTTGCTGACACTGATTCGTTCCACCTGCAACGGCATTGAACGCCTGACGGCGCTCAATGTGGCGGCAACCCGTGATTTTCTGAGTGACGCCGTGAGCAATACCCAGCAGTTTCTGGCGCTCAAGGACGCTTCCGAACTTCCGCGCGTCAATGCCGCGCTGCTTCAGCCCACGCTGGAAAAAGGCATGAACTACATCCGTGATGTCTACGAAGTGACCGCCGCCATCCAGAAGGACATCACCGCCATTGCCGAAGGCCAGTACGAACAGATTTCCAGAAACGCCGCCGCGACGCTGGACAAGACCAGCGCCACGCCCGGCAACGATGTTGTCGCCGCGACCGTGAAAACCCTGCTGGATACGTCCAGCCGTTTCTTCGATCAGATCAACAGCTTTTCGCAGCAGGCCAACGCCATCGCGGAAGCCAATCTCAAGGCGGTCTCTGCCACTACGCGCGCCGCCGCGGCGGTAACCCAAAAAAACGTCAAGAAGTAAGCCGCGTTTTTTCACCCCCCAACCTGACGGCGCCATCCTGGCCGTCAGGTTTTTTTTGCGCGCTTGTCCTATGGCGGCGGCAGCGCGAAGTAGAGCATGGCGCGCAGGCCGTCGTTGAACATCTGTTCCAGCGGAACGGCAAGGTAATGGCTCATCACGCTGATGCTGACGAACCCCAGGGAAAGGGTGACGGGAAAGCCGATGGCAAACAGGTGCAACTGCGGCGCCACGCGGTTCAGCACGCCCAGCGCCAGATTGGTCATCATCATGATGACCACCACGGGCAACGCCAGCAGCAGACCCGTGGAAAATATCCGTCCGCCCATCTTCGCCAGGAGTTCCCAGCTGGAAGCCGCCAGCGGCTCGGCGCTCACCGGAATGGCGGTGAAACTCTGCGCCAGCACGGAAAAATAAACCAGGTGTCCGTTCATGGCGAGGAACAGCAAGGTGGCGATGAGGGTCATGAAATTGGAGAGCACCGAAGTCTGCGAAGTGTTCTGCGGATCGTAGAAATTGGCGAAGCCCAGTCCCATCTGAAAGGCGATGACCGCCGACCCCATGTCAACGGCGGAAAAAACAATCCGCATGGAAAAGCCCATGCCAATGCCGATCAGGAGTTGTTGCGCGATGATCCACAGCCCGATTCCAGAGGCGGGCGTGACGGCGGGCATGGGCGGCAGGATGGGGATGATGGCGATGGTCAGCGCCAGACCCAGCATCAGGCGCGCGCGCCGGGGCATGGCGACATTGCTCAGGAAGGGCGCGGTCGCCGCGACCGCGAGAATGCGCGTCAGCGGATAAACCACGCTGAGTATCCATGCTTCCAGTTGCGCTGAAGTCAGGCTGATCACGCTGTCACCCGATGAAGTTGGGGATGTTCTCCAACATGCGGCGCATGAAATCGAGTATGGTCTGCAACATCCACGGGCCGGCCAGGATCAGCATTGCGAACACGGCGACCAGCTTGGGGATGAAAGACAAGGTGGCCTCGTTGAGTTGCGTCGCCGCCTGAAAGAAACTGACCAGCAGACCCACCGCCAGCGCGGTCAGCAACAGCGGCCCGGCCAGCATGAGCGCGGCCTCGATGGCCTGCCGCCCGATTTCCATGACCGTGTCGATATTCATGCGACGAAACTCTTCACCAGGGATCCGATCAGCAACTGCCAGCCGTCCACCAGCACGAACAGCATGATCTTGAAGGGCAGCGACACCATCACGGGCGACATCATCATCATTCCCATGGACATCAGCAGGCTTGCCACGACCATGTCAATCACCAGAAAGGGGATGTACACCACGAAGCCAATCTGGAAGGCGGTCTTCAGCTCGCTGCACACATAGGCCGGAATCAGCACCCGCATGGGCGTGTCTTCCGGCTTTTCCAGCCGCTCGATTTTGGCCAGGCGCGCAAACAGCGCCAGGTCCGATTCGCGCGTCTGTTTCAGCATGAACGCCTTGAGCGGCTCGCTGGCGCGATCCGCCGCTTCCATCACGTTGATTCTGCTTTCCGAGAGCGGCAGGTAGGCTTCGGCATACACGCGATCCGCCACGGGCGACATGATGAAAAAGGTAAGAAACAGCGCCAGTCCGACCAGCACCTGCGTCGGCGGCGCGGTCTGTGTGCCCAGCGCGTGACGCAGCAGGGAAAAGACAATGATGATGCGGGTGAAGCAGGTCATCATCAGCAGGGTCGCGGGAATGAAGGAGAGCGCCGTCAGGGTGAGCAGCGTCTGGATGGTGAGCGTATAGGTGGTGCTGCCGTCCGGATTGGGCGTGGCGCTGAAGGCGGGAATGCCGCCCGCCGCCTGCGCCAGGGCAAGGCACGGCAGGACGCACAGCGCAAGACCCAGCGACAGGCGGGAAAAACGCGCGGGGTTATTTTTTTTCATCGGAGCGCGGCTTGACGATTTTTTGCAATATCTGCGTAAAATTCCGTGTCGGTGAATGCGGCGCTTGCGCGTCTTCCGGGCGGACGGCGATTTCGCTTCTGGGCATGCAGTGCAGTGTACGGATTTGCCCCGGCACGATGCCCACCACCAGTATGGATTCGCCAGCCTCCACCAGCACGATGCGCTCGCGCGGCCCCAGGTTGACGCCGCCCATCAGCTTCAGCCTGCCGTGCCCGAACCCCTTGCTGCCGAAAAATTTGTGCCCCAGAAAGGCCAGTAGAAAAAGCAGTCCGACGATGAAGGCCAGCGCCAGCGAAGCCTGGAAAAAACTCGCGGATGGAATATCCGCTCCTGTTTCCGCTGCCCGCGAGAGCGCCGGAAAGAGAGGGAACAAAAGAAGGATAGCGCGCATGAAAAGACGATGGTGCAAAAAAATGCCCTATCTTACATCAATCGGGGATGGGGAACCGGAGCCGGAATTGTCGGCGGCGGGGCGGTCGCGCTTGCCCTTGGGAATGCGCGATTACCCTTTGCCGCATGGCGCACGGGAAAGGGAGGCATCGCGCCGCCAGAAGACAAGCATCAAAGCCGCTGCCCCCCGATTTTCCCCGCGGCAGACGCCCGTGTTCGCAACGGCGCGACTTTTGTTGATGCCGGAACACGGGCGCCTGATTTGACCCTCGCGCCCCCGCCCACTATAATGCGCGCTTCTCTCAAGAGGCCAGTTAGCTCAGTTGGTAGAGCAGCGGACTGAAAATCCGCGTGTCCTTGGTTCGATTCCGAGACTGGCCACCAGTAAAATCAAAGGCTTGCATGGGTTTTCATCCTGCGAGCCTTTTTCTTTGTGTAATTCCTGTGTAATCGTGCCACAGAAACTATATCGCTTGCGTCTGTGCGTCAGGCGAACTGGAGGCGGCTTTGTAGCCTGTCCATCGCGTTTTCGATGTGCGCGCCGTTCTGGTGGGCGTACCGTTCCACCATCGCCAAGGTTTTGTGTCCGCTGATCCTTTTTACCGTGGGCAAGTCGACACCGGCTTGCACCAGATGCGTGATGGCGGTGTGGCGCAACGTGTGGCGGACAACCTGATCGGGGTCTAATCCCGCTGACGCGACAACCCGACGGAATGCCTTGCGAATGTCCATTGTGTGTCCCGTCCTTGCTCCCGGCGAAGGAAACAGCCAGTGATTGCCCGGTTGCAGGGCCGCGATGTGTCCGGTCAGGAAGTCGGCAAGATGTTGAGTAATGGGCTGTTCACGCGCTCCGGCTTTTGCCTTGGGAATGAAAATGGCGCGGCGTTGTGCGTTCACATGTTCCCGACGGATGGAAAGAATTTCCATCTTGCGCATGGAGGTTTCCACGGCGATGACGATGAAGGGATAGATGATCGGGCAGGCATCCGCCTTGGCGCATTCCACCAAGCGAATCACCTGTTCCGCCGTCAGGTAGGTGATGCGCCCCTGCCCTTCCTGGAAGCGGTTCATCTTGGCGGGACGGCGGTCTATCCATCCCCATTCGATGGCTTGATTGAACAGGTGCGACAAAACGGCCAGTTCGCGGTTGACCGTCCCCGGCTTGGCGGCGGTGATTTTTTCCGGGGCACGCTCGATGATTTTCCCTCTTGGGCGGACGATGACGGCTTCTTGCAGGCGCTGACGCTTGTAGCGGTCAATGTCGAAGCCGCATATTTTCGATAGCGGCATATCGCCGAAGAAGGGGACAAGGTGGTGTTTCAATCGCGCCGTCTTCATCTTCAGGTCTTTCCCGCCGGATTCCTTGAGGCGCTCAAGATATTTTTCGGCAGCCTCCCGGAACGACAGGGCGATCTTGCGACCCTTGGGCAAGGCCAGCCGGTCATGCTTGGCGTCATTCCTCACCTTGGCAATGAATTCTTCCGCCTGTGTGCGTGTCGTGCCTTCCGATTCGCGCCCGATGACGCGGTGAACGCGCTGACCATCGACCATGATGTTGACGGTAAAAATGCCGTCCCCGTCCGGCTGGCGCTCATAGGTGATGCCGCGCTCGCTGAGCTTGCCCCCGGATGCGAGTTTGCGCATGTTGGGGCGGGTGAGTTTGGTGAATGCCTTGGACATAATCACTTCTCGATATTGGCGTTACGCAGCGCATCCTTCTGTGCTTCCGTAAGCTCAACGAATTTCTGCGTTGAACGCGACCCTCTGTTTTGAATCATGATAATGGCATTGTCCGCTGTTGTTTTGCCTGACAAAATGGCGGCTTT
>JAITJU010000180.1 GCA_031278735.1 Zoogloeaceae bacterium | reverse complement strand
TGCCTCACATGTCTCGCGACCAACAAGTCCAGCAATGGATAGCCCGGCATGTCGCGCCGCGCTATCCCGACGGCGGAATCGATATTACGCCCGCTTCCGCCGACGCCAGTTTCCGCCGTTATTTCCGCCTTGCCCTGCCGAACGGCGGCACGCGCATCCTGATGGACGCGCCGCCCGAAAAGGAAGATTGCCGCCCCTTCATACAGGTTGCCGCCCTGCTGGCCGAGGCGGGCGTTTGTGTGCCGGACATCGAAATTGCCGATTTGGAAAACGGTTTCCTGCTGCTCTCCGATCTGGGACGCACCAGTTATCTTGCCGCGATCAAGGCCGAACCCGGTCTTGCCGACGCGCTGATGCGTCTGGCGCTCGACGCGCTGACGCGTTGGCAGCTTGCTTCTCGCCCAGGCGCGCTGCCGCCTTATGACGCGGCCTTGCTGCTGCGGGAGATGCAGCTTTTTCCTGAATGGTTCATCGCGCGCCATTTGGGGAAGACGCTCACCGACGCGCAACAGCAATCGCTGCAAATTCTTTTCCAGCGGCTCATCGACGCCGCGCTGGCGCAGCCGCGAGTTTTCGTGCACCGCGACTTCATGCCCCGCAACCTGATGGCAGTGGAGCGCGCCGCCACGTTGACGACCGGCGTGCTGGACTTTCAGGATGCGGTCTATGGCCCGATCACCTACGACGCGGCATCGCTTTTCCGCGACGCCTTCCTCTCGTGGGAAGAGGAACAGGAACTCGACTGGGTCGTGCGCTACTGGGAAAAAGCGCGGGCGGCGGCGCTGCCTGTGCCTGCCGACTTCAGCGATTTCTGGCGAGACTATGAATGGATGGGGCTGCAACGCCACCTGAAAGTGCTGGGCATTTTCTGCCGTCTCAATTATCGTGACGGCAAGGCGCATTACCTCGACGACCTGCCGCGCTTCATCGCCTATGCGAAAAAAACGGCAAGCCGCTACAATGCGCTGAAATCCTTGCTGACCCTGTTCGACGCGCTGGAAAACGCCGCCGCCGAAAGCAAAATCGGTCTGACCTTCTGAATTCCAGCGTTCGCCATGATGGAGTGACGATGAGAACCATGATTCTGGCTGCTGGGCGCGGCGAGCGCATGCGTCCCTTGAGCGACGGCACGCCCAAGCCGCTGCTGCCCGCGGGCGGCAAGCCGCTGATAGTCTGGCATCTCGAACGCCTGTCCGCCGCCGGATTCCGGCACGTCGTCATCAATGTTTCGCATCTGGGCGACCAAATCCAGAGCGCGCTGGGCAATGGCGACGCCTGGAACCTGAAAATCGTCTATTCCCCCGAACCGCCGGGCGCGCTGGAAACGGCGGGCGGCATTGCCCGCGTCCTGCCGCTCTTGGGCGAGCGGCCTTTTCTGGTGATCAACGGCGACGTTTTCTGCGACTGGGACCCGGCGCAGGCCGCCACACTGTCGCTGCAAGACAATCTGGCGCACCTGCTGCTGGTCGATAACCCCGCGCATCATCCGCAAGGCGACTTCAGTCTGGATAAGAACGGCAAGGTCGGCAACGCCGCCAGCGACCGTCTGACCTTTGCCGGCATTGGTCTTTATGCCCCGCAACTTTTCGAACACCAGGAACCCAACCGCCCCGCCAAACTCGCGCCCCTCCTTCGCCAGGCCGCTGCGTCCGGTCATGTCAGCGGCGAACGCTACGGCGGCCAATGGCTGGATGTCGGCACGCCGGAACGCCTGTATGCGCTGGATCGGCGGCTGACGGAAACGAATGGCGGCGCGCGAAGCGAGAATCCCGACCGCAACCCAATCCAATGATGCCGTTGAGGCGTGGTTCGTGAAGGCATCTTCGCCAGCCGCTTGACGCCGACGCGCCTCCCGTCGGCAAAACGCAATCCGCGAAGTCACAATAGCCCCACGATGAGCCGTCGAGTTCCGCGCCGCTGGAACCCGTCGTCCCTTCAATGGCGCTCTTTGTCCCGTTCCTTCAGAAGCGGGTCGGCGTCCTTCAAACAGCCGCGCAGGTTCGCCGAAGGAAGCAACGCGCTTCCATTGGAACGAAAACCCTGTCCGCAACGGCAGGCCGCTTCATGGCCGGGAATGCGGCGCGACCGCTGACTTTTCTGTCCCCGGTCTTCTGTCCTCCATCCTCTGATCCTGCTACCCTTCTCTTTTTTTTGCGCGACCTCATTCCCATGGATCTGTTGCTGCTGTTCAAAGCCCTGATACTCGGCCTTGTCGAGGGTCTGACCGAGTTCCTGCCCGTCTCTTCCACTGGGCATCTGATCATTGCCGGAAGCCTGCTGGATTACACGAACGCGCAGAGCGCGGTGTTTGAGGTTGTCATCCAGCTGGGAGCGATTCTGGCGGTATGCTGGCATTTTCGCGCCCGCATCGCGCTGGCCTTGCGCGGCTGGCGGCGCGACGCGGCGCAGCGGCGATTCTGGGCGCTGCTCATCGTGGCATTTTTGCCCGCCGCCGCATCCGGCGTATTGCTGCACGGCTTCATCAAGCGTTATCTTTTCGATCCGGTTCCCGTCGCCTGCGCGCTGATCGGCGGCGGGCTGCTGATGCTCTACATCGAGCGTCGCGCCGCCAATCGCCCGGACGCCAAACGAATAAACGCCGTAGACGACATGCGCTGGCCGGACGCGCTGAAGGTGGGCTTTGCCCAGTGCGTCGCCATGTGGCCGGGCGTGTCGCGCTCCGGGGCAACCATCATGGGCGGCATGATGTTCGGGCTGTCGCGCCAGACGGCGACGGAATTTTCCTTTTTTCTGGCGATCCCCACCATGTTCGCGGCCACGCTCTACGACGTGACGAAAAGCTGGGATCTGCTGCGCGCGGACGATTTGCCCGTTTTCACTGTGGGTTTTGCGGCTTCCTTTGTTTTCGGGTTGCTGGCGGTCAAGGGACTGATTTATTTCGTTTCCCGGCATACCTTCACCGGCTTTGCCTGGTATCGCATCTTCTTCGGCGTTGTCGTGCTGCTGACCGCATGGACAGGCGCGGCGCAATGGACGGCGCATTGAAAAACCAGATGCCGCGGATACTTTACCTGCATGGGTTC
>JAITJU010000176.1 GCA_031278735.1 Zoogloeaceae bacterium | reverse complement strand
GAATTGATCGACGACACGCCGCAATTGCGGGTGTTCAAGGAACAATTGAAGCTGGACATCACGTCCGAGGGACTGCGCATCCAGATCGTCGATGAGCGGAATCGCCCGATGTTCGATCTCGCCAGCGACCAGTTGAAGCCGTATACGCGCGACATCCTGCGCGAGATTGGACAGGTGCTGAACGAGGTGCCGTATCGCATCAGTCTGGCCGGACATACGGACGCGGCGCAGTTTTCCGGCGGCCAGCAGAGTTTTTCCAACTGGGAGCTTTCCGCCAACCGCGCCAACGCCTCAAGGCGCGAACTGGTGAGCGCGGGCATGGATGATCTCAAGGTGCTGCGGGTGGTGGGGCTGTCGTCTTCCGTGCTGTTCGACCCGAACGATCCCCTGAACCCCATCAATCGGCGCATCAGCATCGTGGTGCTGAACAAGCGCACGGAAATGGCCATCTTGCAGGAGGACAGCCCGGAAATCGAGGTCGATGACGAGGCGGATTTCCAGGACGCGGCGGCGCTTGCGCCGCCGTCGAGAGGCGCGCCATGACGCCGCCGGAATCGCCGACGAGACCCTTGACCCTGAGCGAGCGTCTTGCCAATATCCGCCAGGCCAGCAACCTGAGCTTTCCCGCGGCGGCGGAGGACGCGTCCGCGCGCGAATTCGCCTTTTGCGCGGCG
Organism: Zoogloeaceae bacterium; assembly: GCA_031278735.1. Lineage (GTDB taxonomy): Bacteria > Pseudomonadota > Gammaproteobacteria > Burkholderiales > Rhodocyclaceae > Azovibrio. The sequence continues at coordinate 12,968 of JAITJU010000176.1, read as the reverse complement.
GATTTCGAGCGGGTGCGCAAGCTGATTTATGACAAGGCCGGAATTTCCCTGACGTCGGCCAAGCAGGACATGGTGTATTCCCGCCTGGCGCGCCGTCTGCGCGTGACGGGAATGAAATCGTTCGGGCAGTATCTGGACAATCTGGAATTCAGCCGGGGCGCGGCGGAATGGGAAGGATTCATCAACGCGCTGACCACCAATCTGACTTCCTTTTTCCGCGAGCCGCATCACTTTCCCTTGCTGGCGCAGTATCTGCGCGAGGTGGCGGCCAAAAGAAAGCAAATCAACATCTGGTGCTGCGCGGCATCGACGGGCGAGGAGCCTTATTCCATCGCCATTACGGCGGCGGATTGCCTTCCGGGCGGCGGCCAGCAGGTGAGCGTCGTGTGTTCCGATCTGGACACCAGCGTGTTGGCGACGGCGGAGAAGGGCGAATACGCCGCCGATCGCGTCGAAAAGATTCCGCCGGAACAGTTGAAGCGTTATTTCAGCAAGGGCGCGACGCCGACGGGGGACATCTACAGCGTCAAGCCGGAGTTGCGGCGCATGCTCAGCTTCCGGCGGATCAACCTGCTGGACCCGGTATGGCCGGTGCGCGGGCCGCTGGATGTGATTTTTTGTCGCAATGTCATGATTTATTTTGACAAACCGACGCAATACAAGATTCTGGCGCGCTTCGCGCCGATGTTGCAGCCGGATGGCCGCCTGTTTGCCGGGCATTCGGAAAGTTTTCTGCATGCGGTGGATCTGTTTCATTCCCTGGGCAAGACGGTCTATGCCCTGGCGGCAAAGCGCGGATAGCCCGCCGGAGTTGCTCCGGCTTTTTTCGTGACGAGGAAGGCATGTCGATTCGTGTTCTGGTAGTGGATGATTCCGTCTTCATGCAAAAGCAGCTGCGCCGGATTATTGAGGCCGCGCCGGACATTGAAGTCGTCGGAACGGCGGGCGACGCCCATGCCGCGCGCGACATGCTGCTCGCGCTGAAACCGGATGTGCTGACGCTGGATGTGCAGATGCCAGGCATGAACGGGCTGGAATTCCTCGATCGCCTGATGCGGAAACGCCCCATGCCGGTGGTCATGGTGTCCGCCTTCACCCAGGAGGGGACGGAGACGACCTTGCGGGCGCTGGAACTGGGCGCGGTGGATTTCATCGCCAAGCCCAGAATCGAGAATCTCCAGCGGATGGACGAATACGGGCAGGAATTGGCGGAAAAAATCCGCGCCGCCAAAAGCGCCCGTCCGCGCGTCAGCGCGCGTTCGAAAACCCTTGCGTCGCCCAGCAAGGCCCTGGTCGCGCGGCCTTATCCCGTGGGAGCGGCAGGCGGCAAGGTGATTTTTCTCGGCGCGTCCACGGGGGGCACAGAGGCGATCAAAAAGGTTTTGCTGGGAATGCCGGCCAATTGTCCGCCGATTCTGATCGTGCAACACATGCCGGAAACCTTCAGCGCCGTGTTTGCCGCCAACCTGGACAGGGTCTGCCGACCACTCGTGCGCGAGGCGCAGGGCGGCGAGACGGCGGCGGAGGGCGTGGTCTACATCGCCAAGGGCAACCATCACATGCAGGTGAAAAAAGAAGGCGATCGCTTGCTGATTGAGCTGGCGCAGACCGCGCCGGTGAATGGACACCGGCCTTCCGTGGATGTGCTGTTCGCTTCCGCCGCCGCCGCGATGGGGCGGCAGGCGGTGGGCGTCATCCTGACCGGCATGGGCAAGGACGGCGCGCAGGGCCTGCTGTCCATGCGCCGCGCGGGGGCGCGAACCTTCGGGCAGGATGAGGCGAGCTGCGTGGTCTATGGAATGCCCAGGGAAGCCTTCCAGATCGGCGCGGTGGAGGAGGTGGCGGACGTCACGCAGATCGCGGGGCGCGTATTGGCGCTTTTTCCGGTCAAGAACCGTTAGCAAGGAAACATCCGACGTGCCGCAAAGGGGAGAAACGTCAATCGGGAATGCAGCGCGAAGTTTCGGCGGGCGCGATTTCTGTGTATCCTTGACCCTGTGTTTTCGTTGCCGGGCGTTTTTGAACTGAAAACGCGCGCCGGGATTGTTTGGGGGGATTGAAGATGTCTGAATTGTTGAAGAGTATCGACGCGAGAACCAAGCTTGCGGGCACCAACAAGCTGGAGATACTGTTGTTTTCCTTGGGGGAGGACAAGCGCACCGGGCGGCGGGAGACTTACGGCATCAACGTGTTCAAGGTGCGCGAGGTCATGCGCACGCCGCCGATTACCGCCGCGCCGGACATGCCGCCCGCCGTGGAAGGCATGACCAGTCTGCGCGGGGTACTGGTGCCGGTGGTGGATCTGGCCAAGTACGCCTGGGTGGATTCCGCCGTGCGCCGCGACGTCATGATCGTCACCGAATACAACGGTCACACTCAGGGGTTCCTGGTGGAGGCGGTCGACACCATTCTGCGTCTGGACTGGAGCATGATGCGCGTGCCGCCGGAAATGCTCATGGCGCAAATGGGCGGACTGGTGACGGCGGTTACCGAACTGGAGGACGGGCGGCTGATCATGATGATGGACGTGGAAAAAATTCTTGCCGACACCGCGTACGCCGACGATGATGACCTGCGCTTCAAGAACCTGCCGCAACTGGACAACCCGGATGTGACGGTGTTTTTCTGCGACGATTCCGTGGTCGCCAGAAAGCAGGTGATGCGCACGCTGGACGCGATGGGCGTCAAGTACGTGGCCGCCAACAATGGTCAGCAGATGTGGGAAGAACTGGAGAAAATGGCGAATTACGCCAACGGCATGGGAAGGCCGCCTGCGGAAATGATCAGTCTGGTGCTGACCGACATTGAAATGCCTGCCATGGACGGCTATATTCTGACCAAGAAAATCAAAAACGACGCCCGTTTTGCCTCGATTCCCGTCATCATGCACTCGTCGCTTTCGGGCATGTCCAACCAAAAGCTGGGTCTTTCCGTCGGCGTGGATGAATATGTTCCCAAATTCGAGCCGCAGCGCCTTTCGGAAACGCTGGCGCGCCGTCTGGGACACCGCAGCAATGTGCCCGCGCCCGCGGCGGCCTGACATCGGGAGAAGCTCATGAACGTCAAAGAAAACAGGAAACTTCTGGACGGCGTGGATGCCCGCACCCGGCTGGCCGGTTCCAACCAGATGGAGATACTGTTGTTTTCCCTCGGCACCAACGAAACTTTCGGCATCAACGTCTTCAAGGTGCGTGAAGTCGGGCGCACGCCGCACATCACCAAAACGCCCAACATGCCGCGCGGCGTGGAGGGTCTGGTGTCCCTGCGCGGCAACGTGATTCCCGTGCTGTCGCTGGCCTCTTTCCTCGATCTGGAATCGCCGCCCTCGTCCGATCTGGCGGCCAGCATGATGGTGGCCGAATACTCCAAGCGCACCCTGGGCTTTCTGGTGCATGAAGTCGACCGCATCATTCGCGTGGATTGGGAAAAGGTCAAGGCGCCGGAAAACGTGCTGAACACCGCCAATCAGGGGTTGATTACCGCCGTCATCGAATTGGAGGACGGGCATCTGGTGTCCATTCTCGATGTCGAGCAGATTCTTTCCAACGCCTTTGGCGAGGCCGTCATCGTCGATGTGCAGCCGGCGCGGGTAAAGGAAGACACCAATGTATTCTTTGCGGACGACTCCATCGTGGCGCGCAGAAAAATCGCCGAAGTGCTGGATAAACTGGGCGTCAAGCACAAGCACGCCAACAACGGCGCGGAAGCCTGGACGCGCCTGCAAGCCATCGCCGCGCACGCCAAGCAGGCGGGCATCCCGATACGCGACGAAATCAACCTGATTCTGGTGGATGCCGAAATGCCGGAAATGGATGGCTATGTGCTGACCAAGAACATCAAGTCGGACCCCAATTTTGAAGGGGTTCCCGTGGTCATGCACTCTTCCCTGTCTTCCGAAGCCAATCGCGCCATGGGCAAGTCGGTGGGCGTGGATGCCTACGTCGCCAAGTTTGACGCGGAAGTGCTGGCGGATACGCTGCGTCCGCTGGTGGAGCGTTGAGACGGACAAAATCATAACCTACGGGAGTGCGGCATCATGCCAGATGCAAAAATGAGGATTCTGGTGGTGGATGATTTTTCCACCATGCGGCGCATCGTGCGCAATCTTCTGAAAGAGCTTGGGTTTACCAACGTCGATGAAGCGGAAGACGGCGCCATTGCGCTGCAAAAGCTCAATGCCGAGCCATTCGAGTTCGTCATTACCGACTGGAACATGCCCAACATGGACGGCTTGACCCTGTTGCAGACCGTGCGTTCCACGCCGACCCTGAAACACCTGCCGGTGCTGATGATCACGGCGGAAGCCAAGAAGGAAAACATCATCGCCGCCGCCCAGGCGGGCGCGAGCGGCTACATCGTCAAGCCGTTTACGGCGGCGACGCTTTCGGAAAAGCTGAACAAGATTTTTGAAAAAATGGCCGTGGCCTGAATTTCTGGAGAAAGGCATGTCCGCTGACAATGACTCCCCCGACCTGGAAGCCCTCTTCGACAGCGTGGCGGCTTCCGCCCGCCCGCCCGCGCCGACGGCCACGCCAGACGTCGCCGCGGCCGTCGGCGATAACGATGACTTGCAGGCGCTGTTCGATTCCGTCGTCGCCGAAACCCGGCATGTCGCCGATCCCGCGCCGGACGCGCCGGACGCGTCGACTGCCCAGGCCGCTGGCGTCGACTGGCCTGCGCAGGAAAATGTCTTCAACCGCATCGGCCAGATGGCGCGGCAGCTGCATACCACCCTGCACGAACTTGGCTATGACAAACTGTTGGAAAATACGGTCAACGTCCTGCCGGACGCCAAGGATCGTCTGGCCTACGTCGCCAGCCTCACGGAACAGGCCGCCTGCCGGGTATTGAACGCGACCGATGTGGCGCAACCGGAGATGGCGGCGTTGGAAGACGCGGCAAAATCGTTGGGCGCGCGTTGGGACAAGGTGTTTGCCGATCAGATGACGACGGTCGAATTCCGGCGGCTGGCGGAGGAAACGCGCGCCTATCTGAAGGACGGTCTGTTGGAAAAAACGGGCGTCGTCAACGCGCAGCTGATGGAAATCATGATGGCGCAAGATTTTCAGGATTTGACCGGGCAGGTGATCAAGAAAATCGTCACCCTGGCGCAGGAACTGGAAAACGGCCTGATGGCCGCCCTGCTGGAAGTCGTGCCGCAAAGCAAGCGTTCAGAGGAAGTCGACAGCCTGCTGAATGGGCCGGTGGTCAATGCGGAAGGACGTTCCGACGTGGTGGTCAACCAGCGGCAGGTCGATGATCTGCTGGATAGTCTGGGTTTCTGAGGAGAACGGAAAATGAGTGACTTTGCAGGCATGGAAGATCTGTTGCAGGACTTTCTGCAAGAAGCCGGCGATCTGCTGTCCGACGTGGACAACAAACTGGTCGATCTGGAAAAAAGCCCGGATGACCGGGGATTGTTGAATGACATTTTTCGCGGCTTCCACACCATCAAGGGCGGCGCGGGTTTCTTGAACGCCGCGGAACTCGTTACCCTTTGCCATCGCACGGAAACCCTGTTCGACAAGCTGCGTAACGGCGAGCTTGCCCTGTCGCCCGAATTGATGGACATGATCATGGCGGCCACCAAGGGTGTGCGCAACATGTTCGGCGATCTTTCTTCCGGCGTGCAGCCGCCGCCCGCGCCCGCCGATCTGCTGATTTCCCTGAAAGCGGCGGCGGAAGGCCAGCCCGCGCCCGTCGTCGCGCAGGATGCCGCCGCCGGCGCGGATGCGGGCAGCCCGGATTGGGATGCCTTGCATGCCGCAGTCAGCGGTCAGCAAGCCGCAGTTTCCGGCGAAGTCATTCCTGCCGCGGCAAGCGGCGCGGAGAATGAGCATGGCGCTCGGCCTGCGGGAAAGGAAGACGCCCGCGGCAATCTGCCCGCGCCGCAGGCGCAGCACAAGAGCGGCGGCGGCGGGGGCGGCGGCAGAAGGGTCGATGTCGCGCGCGAAAATACGATTCGCGTCGACACCGCCCGTCTCGATCAGGTGCTGAATCTTTCCGGCGAAATCGGCCTGACCAAAAACCGGCTTACCAGCCTGCGCGCCGATATTCTCGCGGGCAAGAACGATTCCGAAACCCTGCACGCCCTCGATCAGGCCGTCAGTCAGCTGGATTTGCTGGTTTCCGACCTGCAAAACTCGGTGATGAAGACCCGGATGCAGCCCATCGGGCGGCTTTTCCAGAAATATCCGCGCATTGCCCGCGATCTGGCGCGGCAACTGGGCAAGGACGTGGAACTGGTGCTCGCTGGCGAAGAGACCGAAGTCGACAAGAACATGATCGAGGACTTGTCCGATCCCTTGGTTCACCTGATTCGCAACGCCGTCGATCATGGCGTCGAAAGCCCGGAAGAGCGCGCGATGGCGGGCAAGTCGGCAAAGAGCCTGGTGCGTCTGGAAGCGCGTCAGGAAGGCGACCATATCGTCATCGTCGTGGCCGACGACGGGCACGGCATGGCGCAGGAGGCCATTCGCGCCAAGGCGGTGGAAAAGGGGCTGATTACCGAGGAAGAAGCCAACACGCTGGATGACCGGCAGAGCTTCAACCTGATCCTGATGCCCGGCTTTTCCACCAAGACGGAAATTTCCGACGTTTCCGGGCGCGGCGTCGGCATGGACGTGGTGAAAACCAACATCCAGAAGCTGAACGGTTCCATCGAAATTCGTTCCGAACCGGGGAAAGGCTCGGTATTCCTGATTTCCTTGCCGCTCACCCTCGCAATCCTGCCGGTGCTGTTGGTGCTGCTGGGCGATCAGCCGTTTGCCCTGCCGCTTTCCCTGGTGCGCGAAATCCTGCCCATCGAGCGCGACAAGGTGCAGGAAGTCGGCGGCAAATCCACGCTGGTGGTGCGCGGCGAGATTTTGCCCGTCATTCCCCTGGTGCGCCTGCTCGGATGGCAGCAGGAACGTTATCCCGAATACGGCGTACTCATGCAGACGGCGGAAAGGAGCTTCATCCTCGGCGTCGATAGCTTCGCCGGACGCGATGACGCGGTGATCAAGTCGCTGGAAGATTTCCGTCCGCATGGCGTTGCCGGCGTGACCACGCTCTCCAACGGACAGATCGTGCTTATCCTCGACATGAAGGAACTGCTCTCCGATCCGGGCGTCATCAATGGGCGGGTGCCGGCGCTCGAGGCGGGATGAGCGATGAAGACGCGATCGGCAGCGACGGCATCGCCAATCGAAAACGTTTCGTCATGGCGGTCGCGGCATGTCGATTGCTTGCCCGCATTTGTCACGTTGTGTCGACTTTCGTCAGACGCCGCCGCGCAATGACAAAAGCAAACGCAAAAATGCTTTGAAATCATGAAGGTAAGGAATGTGCGAGCGTGGTATATATTTTGATATAGTCTAACGATGTCTTGATACGGATGAGGACGATGAACGCGACCCGACAGACGCTTGCGCAACGCAGGGCATTTGCCGTTTCCAGTCTCCTGCGCCTGCCGGGCGGGTGTTTTTCCGTCTGCGCCGTATTTCTGTTCAGCATCGTTCCCGCCGCCGCGGCGCTTGCCGCCGCCAATGAAAATATCTGCTGCAATGACGCCAATGGCCGCTATACCTGCGGCGACGTCATGCCGCCGCGTTGCAATGGCCGTTTGCTGAAGATTTATAACCAGCAGGGGTTCCTGATCCGCACCGTTTCCCCGCGCATGAGTGAGGAAGAAAAGAAGCTGGCCGCGGAAGAGGCTGGCCGACAGCAGGAAGAGCAGGCTCGCGTCCGTGAGCAGGCGCGCAAGGACAGGGCATTGCTGCAAACCTACGACAGTGTGACGGACCTGGACCGGGTGCAGGAGCGCAGCGAGGCGGATGTCAAGATCGCCATCAGGAACGCCCAGTCTCTGGTCGACGCCGCGCAAAAACGCAAGAAGGCGCTGGAGGGCGAAGTGGCGGCTTCCGCGCTTTCTCCGGAAATTGCCAGCCAGATTCGCAACGAAGAAACCACCATCAAGGCGCAGCGCGCGCTGCTCGAAGCCAAGAAAAACGAACTGGCGCAAATCCGCGCCAAATTCGCGGAAGACCGCAACCGCTATATTCTGCTGACCACGCCGGATTCCGCTGGCGGCTCTGGCGGCATTGTTACGCGCTGAATGGAATTTCGTTGCCTGTCGCGGGCGCGCGTCCGCTTTCGTCCGCGCCGGGGGCGCCGCTATAATCGAGGGCATTCTCAATGCGCCGCGGGCGCTTTTATTCTGGGTCTTCTTTCATGGTTTTGCTTTCTCCCGATGAACGCGCGGCGCTTCCCGCGGAATTTGGCAAGGTAATCATCTACGGCGTCGGGTTGATTGGCGGCTCGTTCGCGCTGGCGCTGAAATCGGCGCGGGCGGCAAGGGAAGTGGTGGGCTTCGGACGGAGCGCCGCGACCTTGGCGAAGGCTTGCGAGCTGGGCGTCATCGATCGCGCGGGCGTGGATGCGGCGCATGAGCTGGCGGACGCCGATTTGGTGCTGGCGGCGACGCCCGTGGGGCAGATGTCGGCTGTATTCGCCGGGATTGCCCCCCACATCGGCGCGCATACCACGGTAACCGACGGCGGCAGCACGAAAAACGACGTCGTGCGGGCGGCATACGCGGCGTTTGGCGACAGAATCGGCTGTTTCGTGCCGGCGCATCCGATTGCGGGCGCGGAAAACAGCGGCGCGTCGGCCGCGAAAAAGGATTTGTTTCAGGGACGCAAGGTGGTGATGACGCCCTTGCCGGAAAACAGCGCGGCGCGTCTGGAGCGTGTCCGGCGCGCCTGGCGCCTGTGCGGCGCGGAAACTTGCGAACTGACGCCGGAACAGCACGACCGCGTCTTTGCCGCCGTCAGCCATTTGCCGCATCTTCTGTCTTTTGCCTTGGTGCGCGACCTGGCCGAACGCCCTGACGCGCCGCTCTTTTTCGACTTTGCCGCTTCCGGCTTTCGAGATTTTACCCGCATCGCCGCCAGTCACCCGGAAATGTGGCGCGATATCTGCCTTGCCAACCGCGCCGCCCTGCTGCGCGAAATCGACGCCTACCAGCAACAGTTGAACGATTTCAAGGCGGCGCTGCAAAAGAACGACGGCGCGGCGCTGGAGCAGGGCTTTGCGGTGGCCTGCCGGGCGCGGCGGGCGTGGGGGGACAGGCGGCGGTTGCCGCGCGCGGATGCCGGTCTGGAGCGAAAATGAACTTCCTCGATCTGCCGCAGACGCTTTCCGCCAGCGGCGATATTCGTCTGCCGGGTTCCAAGAGCATCTCCAACCGGGCGCTGCTTCTGGCGGCGCTTGCCGACGGCGTGACCGAAATACGGAATCTGCTGGTTTCCGACGACACGGCGCGGATGCTGGAAGCTCTGCGCGCGCTGGGCGTGGAAATCACCGAGTCTGGCGCGGGAAACTGGCGCGTTCATGGCGCGGCAGGGCGCATTCCGGTTCGGCGGGCGGAATTGTTTCTGGGAAACGCCGGGACGGCCTTTCGCTCGCTCACTGCGGTTTTGGCGCTGGCGGGCGGCGACGCGGACTACACGCTCACGGGCGTGCCGCGCATGCACGAGCGCCCCATTGGCGATCTGGCGGATGCGCTGCGGCAACTGGGCGCGACGATCGATTATCTGGGCAAGACGGGCTACCCGCCGCTGCGCGTCCGGGGTCGGCGGGAAGAGGAAGCGGGCGGCGAGCAGGGGCGCGAGGCGGCAAGAACGGTGAAGATTCGCGGCGATGTTTCCAGCCAGTTCCTGACGGGCTTGCTGCTGGCACTGCCGCTCATGGAGGAGAACATTGTCGTGGAAGTGACCGGCGCGCTGATTTCCCGGCCTTATGTCGAAATCACCCTGAATCTCATGGCGCGTTTTGGCGTTTCGGTCGAACGCCAGGGCTGGCAATCTTTCCGCCTGCCCGCCGGAGCGCGCTATGTCTCGCCGGGCGCGTTCCATGTGGAAGGCGACGCTTCTTCCGCTTCCTATTTTCTGGCCATGGGCGCAATCGGCGCGGCGGGAAGCAATGGCGTGCGCGTGGAAGGCGTTGGTCGTCAGTCCATCCAGGGCGACGTGCGCTTTGCCGAGGCGCTGGCGGAGATGGGCGCGACGATCGAGACGGGCGACCACTGGATCAGCGCCCGCGCGCCGTCCGCGGGACTTCGCGGCATTACGCTGGATTGCAACTCCATTCCCGACGCCGCTATGACGTTGGCGATTGTCGCCCTGTTCGCCAAGGGGGAAACGACGCTTGCCAACATTGCCAGTTGGCGGGTCAAGGAAACCGACCGCATCGCCGCGATGGTCAAAGAGCTTGGCAAACTGGGCGCGCGGGCGGAAGCGGGCGCGGATTGCCTGCGCGTCACGCCGCCCGACGCGCAAAACCCCCTGCGCCCGGCGATAATCGACACCTACGACGATCACCGCATGGCCATGTGTTTTTCGCTGGCGTCATTCGCGTTGCCGCTGCGCATCAACAACCCGGAATGCGTCGCCAAGACATTTCCGGATTATTTTCGCGCTTTTGCCCGCATTGCCCGTCCCGCGCCGGTAATCGCCATCGACGGCCCCACGGCCTCCGGCAAGGGCACGGTTGCCGCGCGCGTTGCGGCGGCACTGGGTTTCCATTATCTGGATTCCGGCGCGCTCTATCGTCTTGCCGCGCTGGCGGCGCGGGACAAGGGCGTGGATGATCGGGATGAAGCCGCGCTGGCCGCGCTGGCCGCCGGACTGGAAATCGTTTTCTTGCCGGAAGGGCGTGTGCTGCTGAACGGCGAGGAAGTCAGCCTTGCCCTGCGCGGCGAGGCCATTTCCGCCGCCGCATCGCGGGTTGCCGCGCTTCCCGCCGTGCGCGCCGCCCTGCTCTTTCGCCAGCGCGCTCTTCACCGCGCGCCTGGACTGGTGGGCGACGGGCGCGACATGGCTTCGGTGGTGTTTCCAGACGCCGCCCTGAAGATTTTTCTCACGGCCAGTCCCGAGGTTCGCGCCGAGCGGCGCTTCCGGCAATTGCGGGAAAAGGGTCTGCCCGCCGACCGGGCGGCGATTCTATCCGATCTGCGCGCGCGCGACGAACGCGACCGCAGCCGTTCCGCCGCCCCGCTGCGCCGGGAGGCGGACGCCAGACTGCTGGATACGGACGCGCTGGACATCGAAGCGGCGGTTGCGCAAGTGCTGGCGTGGTGGTCGGAGGTTGCGAGCGTAGCGCTGTGATGGAAGACGTCGCGGGCAGGAAAGGCCATGCGTCGCGACGCTTTCCCGGCTGACGCCCGCGACGCGCCAACGAAAAACGCGAGGCGCTAATCCTCCAGCAATGCCTCCAGCATGGTCACGAATTCCACGAAACCGTGGTCACAGGCGCGGCAGTAATCCCGGACTTCCAGAAAATCCAGCTTGCGCTCGCCGGATTCCACCTTGCTGACATAGCTTTGCGGTTTTGCCAGCCGCGACGCCAGTTGCACCTGCGTAACTCCCGCGTTTTCCCGCATCTCGCGCAGACTGGAGCGCAAGCGCATGTGGGAAGGGTGCCATATGGAACTCATGTTGACACACGATAAATCCCAATTTAGAATATCCCGTAACAGGATATTATGGGGCGCAAAGTTCGCAAGCGTAGCGTGGGAACGATGACGAACATGGGTATTCCCGTGCGGAAGTTGCGAGTCATCTTCACGACGGCTTGCATCCTGCCAGTGTGCTTGACCGGCGCGGGCATCGCCTGTGCGCCTGGCCGGAGCATGAATCGCGTGACCAGACTTGAGGAGAACGAAATGCTTGAGAAGCGAATTTTTAACGCGGCAATCCTGACGGCGGCAGCGGTTTTTACGCTGGCATCGCCCCTTGCCAAAGCGCAGTGGAATTATGATGCTGCTCGGAGACAGGAGGAGAGGCAGGAAAAGTTGCTGGAAATTGAGCGGCAGCGTTGGGAGCTGGAGCAGGAACGGGAGGAGGAGCGGAAGAAACGGGAGAAAGAACGCAATTATCAGGAATGTGTGTCTGGAGTTAGAGAAGGAAAACTCCCTGCCAGCGCCATCCTCTATTGCGATGGATGATCGCTACAGCGCCCGCATCCGCGACTTGTAGCGGGCGATTTTTGAATCAACGCTTCTCTGGGCGCGCGGCGACAGAGGACATCATTTGAGGAGGACACGAATGAAAAATTTGAGGAACGAGGGCGGCGTCATCAGAGAGGAAACGAAAAATCTCATCCTTGAGTTCATGCGATCTTATCCTTCTTGCCAACCCGGCCAAGAGGGCGCGACACAGTCGGATATCTTTCGAGAATGCGGATTCGATTGGGGCAATTACGAAACTGCCTCTTCTTCAAATCAGCAATACTGGCTTGTGGCCGCCCTGCGTCAGCTTGAAGAGGAAGGCAAGGTTGAGCGCATCGATATGTCCAAAAAATGGCGGCTTTGTGATGTGTCCCTCCCGCTGGCAGAGAAAGGCCTTCTGTGCCAGATCAAGAACCTTCTTCGCCAGATCGAGCAAATCGCGCAGCAGGCAACAGATATGGCGGCTCGCCTCGAAACGGCGCAATCCGCGGCGGGCGCCAGTGGTTCCTCCTATCCCCCGGATTCTACTGGCGCTGGAAAAGGTGAGAACGAAGGCATAAAACAGACTGGTGTTTTTGATAACATTAAAATTTCTGGAGCTAGGGGCGAAAACGAGGTGGAGGTGATGAAAGGCTTTCAAGACTATCTCCGAGACAGTCGCCGAAATCTCCGAGGTTGGGTTTATGAACAGAACACGGTGTATGCCTACACAAACAGCGTAAAAATGGTTCGTGAGCGGGAAGTTCTTACTTGGGATGATTTTGTTGCAAAAATTGGATCGCTTGTCGCGGAGTATGGTACTGGAGGCGCCAAACAAGATATAGGAGAAGAAGGTCATAGAACGGTCATCAACGCGTTAAAGCGATTTGAGGAATATATTGCCGCGACCAAAGCGGCACAAGCGAATCAAGGGGATTTTTAAATGACAAACCAGGACACACCAAAACCAGATCAAATCGCGCCAATCCGGAAGGCG
>JAITJU010000169.1 GCA_031278735.1 Zoogloeaceae bacterium | reverse complement strand
TCGTAGGCCTTCGCCTCGCCGCCAAACTTCCTCGACAACACCGTCGTGATCGCCGCCGTCAACGTCGTCTTGCCGTGGTCAACGTGTCCGATCGTCCCCACATTCACGTGCGGCTTCGTCCGCGAAAACTTTTCCTTTGCCATTTTGCAACTCCCCAAAAACCAAACAAAAAAAAGAACCAGAAAGCCGATGGTGCCCATGGGCAGGATTGAACTGCCGACCTCTCCCTTACCAAGGGAGTGCTCTACCACTGAGCCACATGGGCGAATACAATGCTTTTCTGCCATGCTGGAGCGGGTGAAGGGAATCGAACCCTCGTCTTAAGCTTGGAAGGCTTCGGCTCTGCCATTGAGCTACACCCGCGACACCTGCTTGCCAGAGGCTCTGGTGGAGGGGGAAGGATTCGAACCTTCGTACTCAAAGAGGGCAGATTTACAGTCTGCTGCCATTAACCACTCGGCCACCCCTCCAGACAGAAACGCGAGATTATCCAGAGCGTCTTCACGATTGTCAAGTGTTTGTCCGTGTCTTCGCGTCCGCTTCAAGCGCCGATGCCCGGTCGCCGGACTCCAGGTTGGACAAGACGGTCGCCATCGGGCGCGGAAGGCGGCGCGCGGCGCGTCCCGCAGGCGCGCTCGCTATGCGTTGGCGAATTTGTCAATCAATAATTGACACGCGTCGCGCCTGTGCCTAGAATTCCGCCTTTTTTTGTGGGCAAAGGATGCCGTCGATGAAAACATTTTCCGCCAAGCCGCATGATGTGGCGCACGAGTGGTTTGTGGTGGACGCCACGGACAAGGTGCTGGGGCGCCTGGCCAGCGAGATTGCGCGCCGTCTGCGCGGCAAGCACAAGGTCATTTACACGCCGCACGTCGATACCGGCGATTTCATCGTCGTGACCAATGTGGAGAAACTGCGCGTCACCGGCAACAAGGCCGAAAACAAGAAATACTTCCGCCATACGGGTTTCCCCGGCGGCATTTACGAAACCAGCTTTGCCAAGATGCAGCAACGCTTTCCGGCGCGCATTCTGGAAAAGGCCGTCAAGGGCATGTTGCCCAAGGGGCCGCTGGGGTACGCCATGCTGAAAAAGCTGAAATGCTATGTCGGCGCGCAGCATCCCCACGCCGCTCAACAACCAAAGACACTGGATATTCAAGGATAAGACATGACGACAAGTTATTACTATGGCACGGGGCGGCGCAAAAGCGCGATTGCCCGCGTGTTCATGAAGCGCGGCTCCGGTGAAATCGTGGTCAACGACAAGCCGCTGGATGTTTTCTTTTCCCGCGAAACGGGGCGCATGGTGGTGCGTCAGCCCTTGGTGCTGGTCAATCAGCTGCAAGGCTTCGACATCAAGGTCAATGTGGTGGGCGGCGGTGAATCCGGGCAGGCGGGCGCGGTGCGCCACGGCATTGCCCGCGCCCTGATTGAATACGACGCCACGCTGAAACCCGCGCTCTCCGGCGCGGGTTTCGTTACCCGTGACGCGCGCGAGGTGGAGCGCAAGAAGGTTGGCCTGCACAAGGCGCGGCGCAGGAAGCAATTTTCCAAGCGTTGAGCGGTTGGGCGCGACGTCAACGTCATTGAATTTGGCGTTTTGGCTTTGCGGATGCTGTTCCCTTGTCTGTCCGGCAGGGGAGGGCGGATGGTCTTTTCCTGGTCTTTTCCCATTGCCGCGCCGCGTCTTCGGTTTTTTCCGCCGGGGAGAAATCGAAAAAATACGAAAGAAGGATTGACAGAGCAGGGAAAGTTGGACATAATTGCCGTTTTTGTTTCCTGCGGCCTTCTCAGGCCCGGGTCGAGATTAGTCTCCCTTGCGGGATCCAAGACTGCCCGTCTTTGTCGGCGGGATAAGTTGGAGTGAAAAATGATTCAGATGCAAACGGTTCTGGGCGTGGCTGACAATACCGGCGCGCGTTCAGTGATGTGTATCAAGGTGCTGGGCGGTTCCAAGCGCCGTTATGCCGGTATCGGCGATGTGATCAAGGTCAGCGTCAAGGACGCCGCTCCGCGTGGTCGCGTCAAGAAAGGCGATGTCTACAATGCCGTGGTGGTACGCACCGCCAAGGGTGTGCGTCGTCCCGATGGTTCCGTGGTGAAGTTCGACAATAACGCCGCCGTGCTCCTGAACAACAAGCTGGAGCCGATCGGCACCCGCATCTTCGGGCCGGTGACGCGCGAACTCAGAACCGAGCGTTACATGAAGATCGTGTCGCTCGCGCCAGAAGTGCTTTGAGGAAGAAGGAGCCAAACGAAGATGAACAAGATTTGCAAGGGCGACGAGGTGATTGTCATTGCGGGTAAGGACAAGGGGCGTCGCGGTGCGGTAACGTCGCGCGTGGATGCCGAGCATGTGCTGGTGGATGGCGTCAATATTGCCAAAAAGCACACGCGTCCCAACCCGGGCAAGGGCGAGACGGGCGGCATCACGCAGAAGGCCATGCCCATCCACGTTTCCAATGTGGCGATCTTCAATCCCGCCACCGGCAAGGCCGATCGCGTCCGCATTCAGGTGGAGAAGGTCGAGGGCGGTCGCAAGAAATTCAAACGGACTCGCCTGTTCAAGTCGAACGGCGAATTGGTGAAGGTGTAAGGAAACGTCATGGCTCGCTTGTTTGAGATGTACAAAAAAGAGGTGTTGCCCGCGCTGGTTAAGCGTTTTGGCTACAAATCCGTCATGGAGGCACCGCGCATTGCCAAGGTCACGCTGAATATGGGCGTGGGCGAGGCGGTGGCGGACAAGAAGGCGCTGGAAGGTGCCGTTGGCGACATGCAGAAGATTGCCGGGCAAAAGCCCGTGATCACCAAGGCAAAGAAATCCATCGCCGGATTCAAGATTCGTGATGGCTATCCGATCGGCTGCATGGTGACGCTGCGCGGTCCGCGCATGTACGAGTTCATTGATCGTCTGGTCAGCGTGGCGCTGCCCCGTGTCCGCGACTTTCGCGGGATTGTCGGCAAGGGTTTCGATGGCCGCGGCAATTTCAACATGGGCGTGAAGGAACAGATTGTTTTTCCCGAAATCGAGTACGACAAGGTTGACGCGCTGCGGGGGATGAACATCAGCATCACGACGACCGCCAGCACCGACGAGGAAGCCAAGGCCCTTCTTGGCGCATTCAAATTCCCTTTCAAGAATTGAGGCAGACATGGCGAAACTTGCCCTGATTAACCGCGAAGAAAAACGCCGCGCCCTGGTGGCGCGATTCGCAAAGAAGCGCGCGGCGCTGCTGGCCACGATTGACGATGCCGGTCTCTCCGATGTCGAGCGTTACGCGGCCCGTTTGAAACTACAGCAGCTTCCCCGCAATGCCAGTCCTTCCCGGCTGCGCAATCGTTGTCAGCTTACCGGGCGCCCGCGCGGCGTGTTCCGCAAGTTCGGCATGTGCCGCAACAAGATTCGTGAACTGGCCTTTGATGGTCAGATTCCGGGTGTTGTCAAGGCAAGCTGGTAAGCCGAGGAGAATAGAAATATGGCGATGAGCGATCCGATTGCGGACATGTTGACCCGCATCCGCAATGCCCAGATGGCGGAAAAGGCCGTCGTGGCGATGCCGGCTTCCAAATTGAAGGCGGCGATTGCCGCCGTGCTGAAGGAAGAGGGCTATGTGGAAGATTTTGCCGTCAAACCGCTTCCCGGCAACAAGGCGACGTTGGAAATTGCCCTCAAGTATTACGCGGGCAGTCCCGTGATTGAGCGCATCGAGCGTATCTCCAAGCCTGGCCTGCGTGTTTACAAGGGTTCCGGGGCTATCCCGCGCGTGATGAACGGGCTGGGGATTGCCATCGTGTCGACGCCCAGGGGCGTGATGACGGACCGCAAGGCGCGCGCGACCCATGTGGGCGGCGAAGTGCTTTGTATTGTGGCGTGAGGAAGAAAGATGTCCCGAATTGGTAAGAATCCGATTGTCCTGCCCGCCGGGGTTGAAGTCAGCGCCGACACGCGGGAAATCACGGTCAAGGGGCCGATGGGCGTCCTGAAGGCGGCGGCTCATCCTGCCGTGGAAGTCCGGGTGGATGGCGGCAATGTCACCTGCGCCCGCGTCGGCGGCGTGGAAAACGCTTCCGCGATGTGGGGCACCATGCGCGCCAATCTGAACAACATGGTGATTGGCGTCAGCCGCGGCTTCGAGAGAAAGCTGACCCTGGTCGGCGTTGGCTATCGCGCCCAGGCGCAGGGTGACGCGCTCAATCTGACCCTCGGCTTTTCACATCCGGTGGTGCACAGGATGCCCGCGGGCGTAAAGGCGGAAACGCCTTCGCAGACCGAGATCGTCATCAAGGGCGTGGATAAGCAGAAGGTAGGCCAGGTGGCCGCCGAAGTTCGCGCCTATCGCAGTCCTGAGCCTTATAAGGGCAAGGGGGTGCGTTATGTCGATGAAGTGGTCGTTCTCAAGGAAACCAAGAAGAAGTAAGGGTGTATAAACCATGCTTGATAAAAAACAGGCGCGTTTGCGCCGCGCCCGCAAATCCAGGGCAAAGATTGCCGAATTGAAAGCGGCGCGTTTGTGCGTGAATCGCACGAATTCCCACATTTATGCCCAGATCATCAGCAGTTGCGGCAGCCGGGTGCTGGCCGCCGCCTCCACGCTGGAAGCGGACGTGAAAAAGAATCTGCCAAACGGCGGCAACCGGGCGGCGGCCAGCGTCGTCGGCAAGTTGATTGCCGAACGCGCAAAAGCCGCTGGCGTGGAGACGGTCGCCTTTGATCGCTCTGGTTTTCAGTATCATGGCCGTGTTCAGGCGCTGGCTGAAGCCGCCCGTGAAAGCGGTCTCAAATTCTGATGTGGCGACAGAGCGAGGTTAAAAATGGCGAAAGCGAATAGCAAAAAAGTTCAACAGGCGGAAGAGCGTGATGACGGTCTCCGCGAAAAAATGGTCTCCGTCAATCGTGTCACCAAGGTGGTGAAGGGCGGTCGGATTCTCGGCTTTGCCGCGCTTACCGTGGTGGGCGACGGCGACGGCAGCGTCGGCATGGGCAAGGGAAAATCCCGCGAAGTGCCGGTGGCTGTGCAGAAGGCCATGGAAGAAGCGCGCCGCAAGATGTTCAAGGTCAACCTGAAATCCGGCACTCTGCATCACACGGTGACGGGCAAGCACGGCGCGACGGAAGTCATGATCCAGCCCGCGCCCGACGGCGCCGGCATCATCGCGGGCGGCGCCATGCGCGCCGTTTTCGAGGTGGTCGGCATTACCAACGTGGTGGCCAAGGCGCACGGATCCACCAATCCCTACAACATCGTGCGCGCCACGCTGAACGGCTTGTCGCGCATGAATACGCCCGCCGAGATCGCCGCCAAGCGCGGCAAGCGCGTCGAAGAGATTCTGGGGTAAGAACATGGCTGAAAAAACACTCAAGGTGAAGCTGGTCAAAAGCGTCATCGGCGCCAGGGAATCCCATCGCGCCACGGTGCGCGGTCTGGGGTTGCGCAAACTGAATCACATCGTGGAACTTGAGGATACGCCCGCAGTGCGCGGCATGATCCAGCAGGTTTCCTATCTTTTGAAGTGCGAGGGGTGACCGGATGCGTTTGAATACCATTAAACCTGCCGCTGGCGCAAAGCGCGCGGCGCGGCGCGTCGGACGCGGCATTGGCTCCGGCCTGGGCAAGACGGGCGGGCGCGGTCACAAGGGGCAAAAATCCCGCGCCGGCGGTTTTCACAAGATCGGCTTTGAAGGCGGGCAAATGCCCATTTATCGCCGCTTGCCCAAGCGCGGTTTCTTTTCGCTCATCCGCGCTCGCAATGCGGAAGTTCGGTTGAGTGAACTGAATCTCCTGCCGATGGAGGAAGTGGATTTGCGGGCGTTGAAGGATGCGGGGCTGATCGCGGGCAACGCGCTCTCGGCCAAGGTCGTTCTTTCCGGCGAAATTGGCCGCAAGGTTGTCCTGAAAGGCGTTGGCGCGACCAAGGGCGCAAGGGCGGCGATTGAAGCGGCCGGCGGCGGCGTCATCGCCGAATGACGCGCAGGATGTGATTATGGCGACGACGAAAGACGGCATCATGGGCATGGCCTCCAGCGGGAAGTTCAGCGACCTGCGGCGGCGCTTGCTGTTCCTTCTGGGGGCGATGGTGGTGTACCGCATCGGCACGCACATTCCCGTGCCGGGCATCAATCCCGCGGTGTTGTCCGATCTTTTCCGCTCGCAGCAAGGCGGCATCCTGGGGATGCTGGACATGTTCTCTGGCGGCGCCATCCAGCGTTTCACCATTTTCGCGCTGGGCATCATGCCGTATATTTCTTCTTCCATCATCATGCAGTTGATGACGGTTGCCGTTCCATATCTGGAAGCCCTGAAAAAAGAAGGGGAATCCGGGCGGCGCAAGATTACGCAATACACGCGTTACGGCACCTTGCTTCTGGCTTTTGCCCAGGGGATGGCGATTGCCGTCATGCTGGAAGCGCAACCGGATCTGGTTTATAACACTGGCATTCTGTTCCGTCTGACCACGGTGATTACCCTGATGACCGGCACCATGTTCCTGATGTGGCTGGGCGAGCAGATTACCGAGCGCGGTCTGGGCAATGGCATTTCGCTGATTATTTTCGCGGGCATTGCCTCTGGTCTGCCTTCCGCCATTGGCGGGATGCTGGAACTGGTGCGCACCAACGTCATTCATCCGCTGGCGGGGATTTTCATCTGTCTGTTGGTGGTGGTGGTAACGGCGTTTGTGGTTTTCGTCGAGCGCGGCCAGCGCAAGATTCTCGTCAATTATATGAAGCGTCAGGTGGGCAACCGCATGTATGGCGAGCAGTCTTCGCATTTGCCGTTGAAGCTCAACATGTCTGGCGTCATTCCGCCCATTTTTGCTTCCAGCATCATTCTGTTTCCGGCGACGCTGGTGTCTTGGTTTGGTTCCGGCGAGTCTGGATACGACGTTCTCAACTTCATCAAGTCTGGCATGAGAGACGCGGCGGCGGTGCTGATGCCGGGGCAGCCGATTTACATGTTCCTGTACGCGGCGGCGATAATCTTTTTCTGTTTCTTTTACACGGCGCTGGTGTTCAACTCCAAGGATACGGCGGACAACCTGAAAAAGAGCGGTGGCGTCATTCCCGGCATTCGTCCCGGCGAACAGACCGCGCGTTATGTGGACAAGATTCTGATGCGCCTGACGATAATGGGCGCGGTATATATCACCGCGGTCTGCCTGCTGCCGGAATTTCTGAAGCTGAAGTGGCAGCAGGTGCCTTTTTACTTTGGCGGCACTTCCTTGTTGATTATCGTGGTTGTGACCATGGACTTCACTTCCCAGGTCTCGAACTATGTCATATCGCACCAGTATGAAAGCCTCTTGAAGAAAGCGAATTTCAAGGGGGGCGCGCCTTTGTTGCGGTAAGCGAAGATGGCGAAAGAAGATTCCATCGAATTACAGGGCGAGGTGCTGGAAAACCTGCCCAATGCCACGTTCCGGGTAAAACTGGAAAATGGACACGAGGTTCACGCCACCATTTCCGGGAAAATGCGGATGCACTATATCCGCATCCAGACCGGCGACAAGGTGACGGTAGCCATGACGCCTTACGACTTGTCGCGCGGTCGCATCATTTTTCGCGCCAAATGAAGATTCTCTACGCAGCAAACTCGGGAGAAACGGGAAACGCGGCTGTTTTCCCTTGCGTCCCTTTTTGAGGAGTTGAAACATGAAAGTATTGCCTTCGGTGAAGTGCATTTGCCGGAATTGTAAAGTAATCCGCCGCAAGGGCGTGGTGCGCGTCATCTGCAAGGATCCGCGCCACAAGCAGCGTCAGGGCTGAGAAGCTCCGGCGCTTGGATTTTGATTAATTTTGACATCGTTGGAGTGCAGCAATGGCCCGTATTGCAGGGGTAAACATTCCGAATCATCAGCACGCGGAAATCGCGCTGACCGCCATTTACGGCATTGGCCGTCCGCGCGCGCAGAAAATCTGTGATGCGGCTGGCGTGGTTCGTTCAACCAAAATCAAGGATCTGTCGGATGCCGACATGGAAAAATTGCGCGACGAAGTGAGCAAGTTCGTGGTTGAAGGCGATCTGCGGCGCGAAGTGACCATGAGCGTCAAGCGTCTGATGGATCTGGGCTGTTATCGCGGCTTGCGTCATCGCAAGGGTTTGCCCTGCCGCGGCCAGCGGACGCGCACCAACGCGCGCACCCGCAAGGGGCCGCGCAAGGCCATCGCCGGCAAGAAGAAATAAGGATCGACTGTCATGGCCAAGACCACTCAGAAAGTTCGCAAAAAAGTCAAGAAGAATGTGGCGGAGGGCGTTGCCCACATCCACGCTTCTTTCAACAACACCATCATCACCATTACCGACCGTCAGGGCAACGCGCTTTCCTGGGCGACTTCCGGCGGCGCGGGTTTCCGGGGTTCCCGCAAATCCACGCCGTTTGCCGCGCAGGTGGCCGCCGAAACGGCAGGCAAGGCGGCGCAGGAACTGGGCGTCAAGAACCTGGAAGTGCGCATCAAGGGTCCCGGCCCTGGCCGCGAATCTTCCGTTCGCGCCCTGAATGCCCTGGGCATGAAGATCACCGGCATCACCGATGTGACGCCAGTGCCGCACAACGGTTGCCGTCCGCCCAAAAAGCGCCGGATTTAAGGAGAACAGAACGTGGCTCGTAATCTCGATCCCAAATGCCGTCAATGTCGCCGCGAAGGGGAAAAGTTGTTCCTGAAGGGCGAAAAGTGTTTTACCGACAAGTGCGCGATTGAGCGCCGTTCCTACGCGCCGGGCCAGCATGGCCAGAAATCCGGCGCGCGGCTTTCCGATTATGGCGTGCACTTGCGCGCCAAGCAGAAGATTCGCCGCGTCTATGGCGTTCTGGAAGGCCAGTTCCGCCGCACCTTCGCCGAGGCCGAACGCCGGAAAGGACAGACGGGTGAAAACCTGCTGCAACTGCTGGAAGCCCGTCTGGATTCCGTCGCCTACCGCATGGGTTTCGGCGCCTCGCGCACGGAAGCGCGTCAGGTCGTGCGGCACAATGGCGTGCTGGTCAATGGCAAGCGCGTGAACATCCCTTCCTACACGGTGCGCCCCGGCGACGTGGTGGCGCTGACGGACGGCGCGCGCGGGCATCTGCGCGTCAAGGCGGCGTTGGAAGCTGCTGAATCGCGGGGTTTTCCCGAATGGATCGCGGTCGACGTGAAGGAAGGCAAGGGCGCCTTCAAGGCCATGCCGCAACGCGCCGAGCTTTCCCCGACCCTGAATGAAGGTCTGGTCATCGAGCTTTACTCGAAGTAAACGGTAACCGCGATAAAGAAAAGGATGGTTCATGCAAAACAATGCTCTCTTGAAACCGCGCATCATTGATGTTCAAAGCGTCTCCCCGGTGGAGGCCAAGGTCGTCATGGAACCCTTCGAGCGTGGTTTTGGGCATACCCTTGGGTTTGCCCTACGCCGCATCCTGCTTTCCTCCATGGATGGATACGCGCCTACCGAGGCGACGATTGAAGGCGTGCTGCACGAATATTCCAGCATCGACGGGGTGGAAGAGGATGTGGTCGATATTCTCCTGAACCTGAAAGGCGTGGTGTTCAAGCTGCACAACCGCGCCGACGTGCTGCTCTCCCTGACCAGGGACGGCGCGGGCGTGATTCGCGCGGGCGACATTGAATTGCCGCATGACGTGGAAATCATCAACCCGGAGCATGTCATTGCCCACCTGCAACCCGGCGGCAAGCTCGCCATGGAACTCAAGGTGGAAAAAGGCCGCGGCTACCGTCCCGGCAACATGCGCAATCTGAGTGACGGCGGCAAACCGATTGGCCAACTGGTGCTGGACGCCTCCTTCAGTCCGGTGCGGCGCGTCGCCTACAGCGTGGAATCGGCGCGGGTGGAGCAGCGCACCGATTTGGACAAGCTGGTCGTCGACATCGAGACCAATGGCGTCATCCAGCCGGAAGAAGCCATTCGCGCCGCCGCCCGCATCCTGATGGATCAGCTGGAGGTATTTGCCGATCTGGAAGGCACCGAGCCTGCCGTGGAATCCAGAAAGCCGGTGCAGGTCGATCCCATTTTGCTGCGTCCGGTGGATGATCTGGAATTGACGGTGCGCTCGGCCAATTGTCTCAAGGCGGAAAGCATTTATTACATTGGCGATCTGATTCAGCGCACGGAAAATGAACTGCTGAAAACGCCAAATCTGGGACGCAAGTCCCTGAATGAAATCAAGGAAGTGCTGGCCACGCACGGGCTGACCCTGGGGATGAAGCTGGAAAACTGGCCGCCTCCCGGTCTGGATCGTCCTTGAACCGAACCCTGAATTGAACCCCCCTGATGAAAAGGGACGCCCGCACAACGAAAGGAATGAATCATGCGTCACCGTTTAGGGTTGAGAAAACTCAACCGCACTTCGAGCCATCGCCTGGCGATGCTGCGCAACATGGCGGTCTCGCTGCTCCGGCATGAGGCGATCAAGACCACGCTGCCCAAGGCCAAGGAATTGCGCCGCGTCGTGGAGCCGCTAATCACGCTGGGCAAGAATCCCTCGCTGGCGCACCATCGCTTGGCCTTTGATCGCCTGCGCGACCGCGAAGTCGTGCTCAAGATTTTCAATGTTTTCGGTCCGCGTTACGCCAACCGTCCTGGCGGCTACCTGCGCATCCTGAAGTGCGGCTTTCGCGTCGGCGACAATGCGCCGATGGCCTTCGTCGAGCTGCTCGATCGTCCCGATGAAGCCGATCTGGAGGTCAGCGAAAGCGCCGCCTGATTTTCCGGGCGCTGAAAACACGAAAAACCGGACGCTGTCCGGTTTTTTCATATAATCTCCTCCTGTTCTGGAGCTTTTGGCATGACAATTTTGGCGTGGATCCTGGCGACCGGTCTCGCGGGAGGCGTGTTGAGCGTGTTGGCGGCGACGTTGCTGTGCAACGCCATTGGCGCAAAACGGTTGCCATTGCTAGTTTCCTACGCCATTGGCGCGCTGCTGGGCGCGGCGTTTCTGGAAGTGATTCCGCACGCCTTCGGCGGCGCCCGCGATCCGGCGCGGGTGGCCGCGACCGTGCTGGCGGGAATCCTGGGGTTTTTCATGCTGGAAAAACTGGTGCTCTGGCGGCATTGTCACCAGCATCATTGCGAAGCGCATGACGCGCTGTCGCCCGATCACGATCACGGGCGTTCCGGGTTGCTGATTCTCATCGGCGACACTTTCCACAATTTTGTCGACGGCATTCTGATAGCGGCCGCCTTCCTGCAGGATGTTCGCCTGGGTCTGGTCACTTCGCTGGCCATCATCGCGCATGAAATTCCTCAGGAACTGGGGGATTACACCATCCTGATCGCGTCCGGCTACAGCCGCGCCAAGGCGCTGGCCTTCAACCTGCTTTCCAGTCTCGCCACGCTGATTGGCGGCGCGCTGGCGTTTTATGCGCTCTTCGATTTGCAGGACTGGATTCCTCATATCCTTGCCTTGGCTGCCGCCAGCATGATCTACGTGGCCGTGGCCGACCTCATTCCCGGATTGCACAAACGCGCCAGTCTGAAGGCGACCGGCGAACAGATTCTGCTGATCAGCCTGGGCGTGGCCAGCATCCTCTGCGTCCAGACGCTGTTTGCGCACGGACACGCGGGACACGCGCATGACGCGCAACATGCCCACCCGCAGGAGGTGCGGGTAATTCCCGGCTATGCGGACGAATCGCGTTCCTTGAGGTCCGCGCCCAGCGATTGAACATCGGGCGGCGTTATTTTTTTCTTCGGCGTTGTTGTGGCGGGTTTGCGCGGATTGACGCGCTTTTTGTTTTCAGCGGCGGGTTTGCGCGCTGCCGGTGTTGCCTGCGTTTTTTCGTAGATCGGCATTACCTTGGGCAGTTGCGCTTCGATGTTCTTGATGCGGTCGCTATTGGACGGGTGGGTGGAAATCCAGGTGAGCGAGAAGGGGGATTCGCGCGCGGCGTCCATTTTTTCCCACAGGCTGATGCCGGCGCGCGGATCATAGCCTGCCCGCGCCGCCAGATCGAGTCCCACCAGATCGGCTTCGTTCTCGTCGTCGCGGGAAAATTTCAGGTTGAGCATGTTGCCGGTGAAATCGAAGATGTTGGCGTACTTGCCTCCGCCGACCAGAATGCCCAGCAGGCTGGCGCCCAGGGAAGTCGCCCGGCTCTTGGCGATTTGGGCGCGCGAGTGTTCGCGCAGGGCGTGCGCCATTTCGTGCCCCATGACGATGGCCAGTTCGTCATCCGTGGCTTTCAGTGTGTCGATGAGGCCGGTATAGAAGGCGATTTTGCCGCCGGGCATGCAAAAGGCGTTGATGTCCTTGGATTCGATCAGGTTGATTTCCCATTTCCATTCCGACGAGTTCGGGTTGAAGCGTTTGGAAAAGGGAATGATGCGCTGGGCGATGATGTTCAGACGTTGCGCCTGCGGGGCGTCGGTCGGGATCAACGTATTCTCGGACCTGGCGTTTCTCAGCAGCTTCTGGTAATCGGCGTTGGCTTGGTTTTCCAGCTCCTTGGCGGAGATCAGACCGCGGATGGCGGACATTTCGCCAACCGTTATGCCTTCGTCTTCTTCCGTTGCCTGCGGCTGGGGCGGTTTTTCCGGGGACGTTTCGGTTTCGTTTTGCGACGGCGCCTCGTTTGCCGCGGGCGGGCGCGTTTCCAGCGGGATGCAGCCGGAAAGCGTCGGCAAGAGGAGCGCGCACAGGAGCAGCGCAAGTTTTTTCAGTGACATGGGAATGAAAAATCAATATTCCTGATCGTCTGTCCACATTTCCTGGGCAAAGCGCACCACCCGGTTGCGCCCCGTCTGCTTGGCGCGATAAAGCGCCACGTCGGCAAACTTGACGGCTTGCCAGAATGTGCTGCTGTCCGCCGGATAGTCGGAAAGGCCAATGGAAATGGTTTTCTGCAACGTGGTGCCGCCGACATTGACGCGCAATTTTTCCACCGAGCGGCGAATGTTTTCCGCTACCTGGTCGGCATCCGGTTCCGTGGTGTCCTGAAGCACGATCAGGAATTCCTCGCCGCCATAGCGGATCACCATGTCGGAAGCGCGCACGGATTGCTTCAGCACCTGCGACAGGGCTTTCAGCACCGCGTCTCCGGCATCGTGGCCGTAGTTGTCGTTTACCATCTTGAAGTAGTCGAGATCGAGCATCATGATCGCCAGATGAATTTGCTGGCGACGCACGTTGGCAAGCAGGGTTTCCACGTATTCCTCAAGGTAGCGGCGATTGTATAATCCCGTCATCGGATCGCACAGCGAGGATTCCTTCAGGGTTTCGGTGAGCCGCCGCGCCTCCAGCACCGGCGCGGCTTCGCGCAGATAGACGTTGATGTAGGGCAGGGTGGCGCGCACCCGTTCCTGTTCTTCCTTCTTCACCACCAATTGCACGATGCTGCCGACCACGCCGGACTGGATGATGGGAAAGCACATGTAGCCATAATCCATGTTCGGGCCTTCCGTCTGTGGGTTGAAGGCATAGCAGATGTCAGGCTGGACGAAGCCGTCCACCAGATGTCCGGTGCGCCGGACGCGGCAGGTTTCGGGGCGTTCGAGAATCTGCGTGTTGCACCAGTGGCAGGCGGCGGAAAGTGTGCCGTCGACAATTACGCTGCTCATCTCGTTCTTGTTTTGCGACACTTCATAAATGGAAAAATTGGGCAGGTCGAATTCATCCTGCAAAGTGGTGGAAAGCCGCTGATAGATTTCCACCTTGGCTTCATCTTCCTCGATCGCCTGCTTGAAATGCGAAGCGCGGGTCAAGCCGTTCACCATGTCGATGGTGGCGGCCAGCAAGTTTTCGCCCTGGCTGGGCTTGCGTCCGGTCAAGAGCGCCACCTGTTCGCTGATGTATCCCAGGCCGTCGCGGAGAAAATGCATCAGGCGGCTCACTTCGGAAGCGATCTGACCAATTTCGTCGTTGGTGCGCTTGGTGATGGTGCCCCGGAAGTCGCCATTGACCGCCCGCTGCACCACTTCTTCCACGTCCTTGGCCGTGCTGGAGACCGGTCGCAGGATGCGGTACAGGAAAATGAACAGCGAGGAAACGAACAGGGCCACGGTGAGGACGATGCCGCCCACCGTGAAAAACACCTGTTTTCGCATTTCCTTGATGGAAACCGTCATGCTTACCGCGCCCAGCACCGCGCCCTCCTGCACGTTGTGGCATTGCAGGCAGTTGGGCATGCCGCGTGAATCCGCGATGTAGGGAATGGTGCTGCGAAACAGGATATCGTTGTTCTGCTCGATCACCAGGTATTCGTGCAGTCCGCTCTGCATGACTCTTTCCTCAATGTCGTCGGGCGGCATTGAGCCGATGACGCTGGGGCCGAATTGATCGTCCACCAGATGAGAACGCACCACATGCACGGAAAGCAGTCCCTGAACTTCCGTGATGCGCCGGAGAAAGGACTCCCGCTGTTTGATGGAGTCGTTGATCATGGCTTCCGTGAGGTGTACGCGGATAATCTCGGAAGCCGTGCGGACGTGTGAGGTCGTCAGGAGGATGGAAAAACTGTTGAAAGCGTAAAGACTGATCCCTGCAACGACAATAACCAGCGCGACAGCGATAGCCGCGAAAAACAGGGAGATTTTTCTATTGAGACGCATGCCCCGCCACCTATGAATTTTCAGGCAAACGAGATTTTGCCATTGAATGTTGCGCAAGAAAAGCCAAATATTTCCAAACATGCGAAAAGTTTGATGAATTCCATGTTTTTGTTGCTGGATCAAATTTGCGGGGTGTCCGCCTGTAGTAGAATCCACGCGCCCGCAAGCTCTCAGCTCTCATACGCGAAGGATTTTCCCATGCCTGACTGCCATGCCCTGACCGCCCTCTCTCCCCTGGATGGCCGCTATGCCGACAAGCTGGACGCGCTGCGTCCGTATTTTTCCGAGTACGCGCTGATTCGCCGCCGCCTGCAAGTCGAAATCGAATGGCTGAAAACCTTGGCGAACGAAGAACATTTTGCCGAAATTCCCGCCTTTTCGCCTGCCGCCTGCGAGGAACTGGACGCGCTGGTCGCCCGCTTCGACCCCGAACAGGCCGCCGAGGTCAAGGCCATCGAAGCGGTCACCAATCACGATGTCAAGGCGCTGGAATACTGGATACGCGAGAAGACGCGCGCCAACGCCGAAATTGCCCGCGCCAGCGAATTCATCCATTTCGCCTGCACTTCGGAAGACGTCAATAACCTTTCCTGCGCCCTGATGCTGCACACCGCGCGCGGCAAGGTGCTGCTGCCGCTGCTGGACGAAATCGTTTCCCGCCTGCGCGGTCTGGCGCATGAACTGGCCGCGACGCCCATGATGTGCCGTACGCATGGACAGCCTGCCACGCCCTCCACGATGGGCAAGGAACTGGCCAATGTCGTCTACCGCCTGGAGCGCGCCTACAGCAACATTGCCGCCATCAGTCTCACGGGAAAAATCAACGGCGCCGTCGGTAATTACAACGCTCATCTCGCCGCCTATCCCGATTTTGACTGGGAAGCCTTCGCGCGCCGCTTCGTTGAATATCTTGGGCTGGAATTCAATCCTTACACCATCCAGATCGAGCCGCACGATTCCTGCGCGGAATTGTTTGACGCTTTCGCCCGCGCCAACACCATCCTGCTCGATCTGGATCGCGACATCTGGGGTTATATCGCCATCGGCTATTTCCGGCAAAGGGTCAAGGAAGACGAAATTGGTTCTTCCACCATGCCGCACAAGGTCAATCCCATTGATTTCGAGAATTCCGAAGGCAATCTGGGGCTTGCCAACGCCCTTTTGCGCCATATGGCCGAAAAACTGCCGGTTTCCCGCTGGCAGCGCGATCTCACCGATTCCACGGTGCTGCGCAACATGGGCGTCGCGCTGGGCTACACCCAACTGGGCTATGCGGCGCTCCTGCGCGGTCTTGGCAAACTGGAAGCCGACGCGCCCGCCATGCTCGCCGACCTTGACGCCAACTGGGCGCTGCTGGCGGAACCCGTCCAGACCGTCATGCGTCGCCACGGTATTGCCGAACCTTACGAAAAACTCAAGAAATTCACCCGCGGCGCCCGCGTTTCCAGAGCGGAAATGCAGGCATTCATCCAGTCCCTGGATATTCCCCAGTCCGACAAAAGCCGACTCCTGGAACTTGCGCCTCAAAATTATATCGGCAAGGCTGCTGAACTCGCCCGGCGCATTTGACGATTTCGGTTTCCCTGAAAAGAATTGCCGCGTGACCTGTGCGCGGAACGCGGACCGGAACGGGCGATTATTTGGCGCGGAAGCGCGCTTCCTTGTCGCCGTCCGGTCAGGCGCGCCGATATTCGTCAAGAGTTTACGGCAAGCCATCCAGATGGATGCCGGTCTACTGCATTCCTTCCCACATTTTCTGCAGGCGTTTGACCGATACCGGCATTGGCGTTTTCAGTTCCTGCGCGAAGAGGCTCACGCGCAGTTCTTCCAGGAGCCAGCGGAATTGTTCCAGTTCCGGGGCGCGGTGGTTTTGCCGGGCGAATTGGGCGGCGCGGCGCTCGTACTGCGTCCACAGAGGCTGGTAATCGGCCAGCAGGCGGGCGTCGCGGGCGGGGTCGGCCTTGAGCTTGTCGAGCCGCAGCGCCGCCGCTTTTAGATAGCGCGGGAAGTGTTGCAGGCGCTCGAAGGGCGTGTCGGCGAGGAAGGTCTTGTGGATCAGGCGTTTCATCTGCGCCTCGATGTCGCTGTCGCTTGCCGCCGCCTCGCGCGCCTTGGGCGCGGCGGCGCGTCTTTTCAGAAGCGTTTGCCATTCGCCCAGGATTTCATCCGTCAGGCGGGCGATTTCCCGCGCCAGCAAGCCCAGGCGGGGACGCGCCGCTTCACGGCGCGCTTGAAATTCTTCCGCGTCGGCAGGCCAGGGTTCCATCAGGCAGGCGCGCTCGAACGTCAGCGCGATGATCTGCCGTTTGAGCTGATCGGCATTTCCCAGGCTCATGTAGCGCAGGGTCATCTGGGCCAGGTTTGGCAGGGTTTTCTCGAACGCGCGACGCTGTTCCCGGAATTGCAGCATGAAGAGGCGCAGGAGGCCCAGGCGGTGGCGGCGGCGGGCTTCTTCCGGGTCGTCGAAGACCTGGAGGCTGACCGTCTCGCCATCGTCGCAAAAGGCCGGATACCCGAACATGGTTTGTCCGGCGGCGGGGATTTCCATGAGTTCCGGCAGTCTGCCGCAGCTCCAGTCCGTCAGCCCCGCGTATTCCGGCGGCGTTTCACGCAGGCCGGCGAAGCTCTGGCGCGCCTTCTGTCCCCATTCGGCCTTGAGTTCGGCAAGATTGCGCCCCATGCCAAGCTGCCGCCCCTGTTCGTCGATGAGTTTCAGGTTCATGTGAAAATGCGCGGGCAGGGCGTCGGGACGAAAGGCGTCCGCCGTCAGCGTCCAGCCGCGGGCGTTCAGGCCGCGCTCGCGCAGGATGAAGTCGATCAGGGGCGGGAGGATGCCCCTGTCCATGCGCTTTTCATCGCCATTCACCCAGGCGATGAAGGCTTCGGCGCATTCCGGCAGGGGCGCGAGCCGGGCGCGGATTTTTTGCGGCAGGCTCTTGAGGAGCAGGACGATTTTTTCCTTCAGCAGACCGGGCGTCAGCCATTCCAGGCGCGCGCCCGGCAACTGGTTCAATTGCGCGAGCGGCACGGTGAGGGTGACGCCATCCCTGGGGCTGCCCGGCTCGAAGTGGTAGGCAAGCGGATACTCGACGCCGCCCGCGCGCAGTGTGGGCGGAAAAGCCTCGCTGGTGACGCCCGCCGCCTGATGGCGCATCAGGTCTTCGCGCTCCAGATGAAGGAGACGGGGATTCTCCCGCGCGGCTTCCTTGAGCCAGTGCTCGAAGGCCGCGCCATTGTGGATGCCTTCGGGAATCTGGCGGTCGTAGAAGGCGTGAATCAGTTCGTCGTCGACCAGGAGATCCTGGCGGCGCTGCTTGTGTTCGAGCGTCTCGATGTCGCGGATGAGTTGCTGGTTGTGCCGCCAGAAGGCCCAGCGGCGGGCGTGGCTTTCTTCCACTTCGCCGCCCACGAGCGCCTGCCGGATGAAGATTTCCCGCCCCTCTGCCGGGGACATCGGGCCGTAGTGTATCCGCCGCTTCGGGTGGATGACGACGCCGTGGAGCGTGACGCGCTCCCAGGCCGCGACCCGCATGGCCTTTTTTTCCCAGTGCGGATCGAAATGATGCTTCCTGACAAG
>JAITJU010000046.1 GCA_031278735.1 Zoogloeaceae bacterium | reverse complement strand
CCCGATCAACCAGCAGTAAGGGATAGCGATGCGGCAGGTGTTCAAGAATTTGGTGGATGTCCATGGATCTCTCGCAAAACGTAAACAGGTCGGCACTGTAACAGATCGGAAGGCGGAGGGCAGGAGCCGGAAGAGGGTTTTGCAACAAAATCGGGAGTCTGCCGCCGTCTTTTTTCCGCTTCCGGCCTGAAGGAATGACAACGCGGGCGGCTCCGGCGGCGACGTCATCTGTTTCTGACATCCGCGCCGCAATGCGCGACAATAACGCCCATGAACGCTTTCCGTCTGCTGTTTCTGTGCTGCGTGTTTTACGCGCCTTCCGTTTTTGCCGATCCGGCGCTGGAGGCGGTGGAAGCCTTTGTGCGCGACGAACTGGCGGCGCGGCGCCCCGGCAAGATCAGTGTGCGGGCAGGCCCGCTGGACGCGCGCCTGCGGTTGCCGGAATGCGCCAGTTATCAGGCGTATTTGCCCAATAATCTGGATGCCGGCCGGTTGGCGGGCAACGTCAATGTCGGCTTGCGCTGCCTTGCGCCCGCGCGCTGGAACATCTTCGTGCCGGTCAAAATTGCCATTGAAACGGATTATCTTGCCGCAGCCGTCGCGCTGCCCGCGGGACGCGCCCTGCAAAAAACCGACCTGGCGCTGCGCGCGGGCGACCTCGGCAGCCTGCCCGCCACCGTGATCACCCGCCCAGAACAGGCCATCGGCAAGGTGCTCAAGGTCGCCCTGGAACCGGGACAGGCCTTGCGCCAGGAATTGCTCGTCCTGCCCGTCGTGATTCGCCCGGGGCAACCGGTGCGGCTGGTTTTTCGCGGCGCAGGCTTTACCGCCGCCAACGAGGGACGCGCCCTGAATCAGGCCAGCGAAGGCCAGGTCGCGCAGGCGCGCACCGCTTCCGGCACGGTCGTCAGCGGCATTGCCCAGGCGGATGGCACAATTCTTGTTGGGACTTCGCCATGAAAGCGCATGCGACCAGAAACAACGGAAATTTTTGCCGTCTTCCCATATGGCCTCAAGCAATGCCCCAAATTGCCGTTAGCACTAACCAGGAGTTCAGAAAACCGCTCATTTAAGGTGAAGCCCATGAAAGTCGAGACCACATATCCATTCACGCCCGCGCCCGCCGCGCGCCCTTCCGCCAGAACGTCCGGCGCGGAAAAGTCTGGCGATCAGGTCAAATTGAGCAATATTGCCCAACCGTACGCCTCCGAAGCGCCAGTCGACAATGGCCGCGTGCAGGAAATCAAACAGGCTATCGCCGAAGGCCGCTTCCGCATCAACCCGGAAGCCATCGCCGATCGCCTGATCAGCACCGCGCAAGAACTCATAGACGCGCAACGCCGTATCTGATTGCGACGCGCCGCCATGATGAATGCCGCCCCCCCCCTGGACTTCGCGCAACTGCTGGCCGCCGAAATCACGGTCGTGCAGCGGTTCATCGCCCTTCTGCAAGAAGAGCAGCGGCAGTTGCGGCAAAACGAAATCGACGCGCTGGAAAGCACCACCAAGAGCAAACTTCAGCTTGCCGAAGAATTGAAGGAAATCGGCGACGTGCGCCGCGCCTATCTGAACCGGCAAGGCTTCCCCCGCGAGAACGATGGCCATGACGTGGAAAACTGGCTCATCGCGCAAGGCAACCCCCGGTTGCTGCAAGCATGGCATACCCTGCAAAACCTGGCGCGCGACGCCAAATCCCTGAACGAAATCAACGGCCAGTGCATCGCCCTCCTGTCCCGCAACACCCGCGAACAACTCAACGCGCTCACCGGACAGCAAGCCAACGGCATCTTCTACAAACCCGACGGCCAAGCCGCTCCCGGTGAAAGTTTTCGCATCCGTGACGCGGTTTGAACAGCGCGTCGCGCCAAGGCCGCGCGTCTTGACATTTCCGTGTCGGCGCATAGGATGACGGGACGGAAGCCTCTTCGGAGAGAACATGTTTCCCGCATGAATTGCACAAGCGGGAACCAGCGCGTTTTCAAACGCATTGGCAGCAAAGCGAGTTTTTCATGAAAATCTCCATTGTCGTACCTTGTTACAACGAAGCGGAAACCATAGGGCATTTCATCGCCAGCGTGATTCCTGTCGCGGAAAATACAGGCAGCGCCACTGCAAAATGATAGGGGAAGCATAGCTTGAAAGCGACTTCGATCATGGATGCGCCAATGAACGACAGCCAGAAGAGCGCACTCAGCATGAGCATTCTATCGCGGCGACGCCATAGCGCAATCAATAAGACGAGGCTTGCCGCCATACTCAAAATCAACACAAACGCGGATAGCTTGATCGTCATCAACGCATAAAATACGAGATGATCTAGGCGCGTGTAATCCTGAACAGATCCAAAGACAATACCGGTGGCGCGGTAAGCGGAAACAGCCTCTGTTACACCACCGCGCGCAATGAGAATTCCGCCGATCAATATAATGCCAGTTACAACGCCTCCTCCAAAAAAGCGCAAGGCAGCTTTGCGGCCTCGGACGACAAATGCGCCGACGAGTCCCAATACGGCAAAAGGCACAAGCGTTTCCCGGATTATAATCGCCGATGCAGTCAGCGCGCCAATTGCCAACCAAATGTTGCCGCTGTCTGACCTTTTTTCATCCTGAGCGGCATACTGCCCAAGATGAAAGGCCAGAAACAGAGGGATAAAGGCTGCTGTGATGCTGTTTTTGAATCCGCTATCAATAGAGCCTTTTGCAAAACTCTTCCCCAAGCAGTTGCTGAATCCTGGTCGCGCACTCTGGAAGCGAGATTTTCCGTCTTCCGCGTCATTGAGTGGATGTCAGTAGGGGCTATTTATGCACTGGGGATTGTTTTTGTCCAATGTACCCCCAACCCCGCGCCGCGCAGGGGGAATTTGTGTTGCGGGGGGAGGGGGGGAAGCGTCTGTTCAACAAAGCAGGCGCATCAACTGATCCACGGCAAGCGCCAGGATACCGAACATCAGATGACTCATGACCTTGAGAGCGCCCTTGACCCGTACATGGCGCCCGCCGAATTCGTCCTTCAGACGCGCGTTCATCCGCTCGGCCACGGTGCGCTCGCAGTAGCGAACCGCGTCGGGCGGCTCGAATTTGAGCTTCTCGCCGCCGCGCGGGTTGTGGTCGATCAACGGCACATGACCCATCTGGCAGCCGTGTTCGTGCAGTTCCAGACTGCAATAGCCCGCGTCCATGACATCGTACAGATTCGTGACCCGCGCGCTGCTCATCAGGGACAAGGGGATCGCGGCCAGGCTGTCGTGCAGGGAAGCAGAAGAAAGCAGGGCGGAAATGGGGATGCCGCAGTCCGCCGTGTCCAGATGCAGTTTGTAGCCCCGCCAACTTGTCGCGCGTCCCCTGGCATTCTTTTTGGTGCCCCAGTCGCAGGCGGCAGGAATTTCCCGGAGCATTTCAGCCAGCGTTTGGCCGCGCTGACGATGGATCGAGCGTTGCGGGCGTTTGCGCTGGTCTTTGTCCCTGGGCTGGGGACGCTCGCGCGCCTCGATGGCGGTCGCGTCACGGCTCAAGTGGCCAATCAATTTGTCCCCCAAGGTTTGCTTGACCAGCGCCTCGTGCGCTCGCGCGGCCAATCCCGTCCGGGAAAATTCATCAAAGGCGCGGGAAAATGTCGATTCCGAAGGCAGTTCCCTGGACACCGCAAAACCACAGATTCGCTGCAATGAACGATCCACCGTGAGCCGCTCACGCAACGCTCTCGTATCGGCAATTCCCAGCACGGACTTGGCCAAAAAGGCGTTCGCCAGCCAGGCCCGTTCATGCGGACGACGCCCCGTCCCGGCGTATCTGCCCGAACACAATTCCTCGACGCGCGCCCATTCCAGCGTATGGACAACCCGCTCCAGTTTCGGCGTCAAACTCCATCCCTCTTGCCGGAGAGCGGGAATCAACTCGTATTGGACAACTTGCCAACGTTGCATCAAAAGTTCATGGCGGGTAGTATTCATGGGCGGGCGTTATGGTCATCGGATTCCATACCCGGATCATGCCAGAAATGGCCGCCCGCATCCTCTTTTTTGCCGCTCAGCCCGGTTCAGAACCCAATTCTGCCGGGTTTTGCAAAAGGCTCAATAAAGACAATATCGTTCATGGTAAAGGAGAACGCCAAGGTAAGCAGTGCCGCCCCGGTATTGCTGCCGCATGTTTTCGCCAATACCCTGTAGAACAGAAACGTCATGAGCATGGCCGCGCCGAGATCGATCAGGCGCAGAGAAATCATGGGGTTATAATCCAGGGAAAAAACCCATGAACACAGCATTGGATAAAAGGCCAGCGTTCCATAATCTGGGATGCCGTTCCCATTGGCAAGACTATGATGAATCAATTGCGCGCTGAAGCCATATGCGCCTTCATCCGTTCTGGGATAGTAACCCAACACCATCCGGCGCGGAAAAATCGTGCCCGCCAGAATAACGCTCAACAACAACATAGTATTGCCCGTCCGCGACAGATTTTGTTGCCAGGAGTTATTTCTGATGGGGCGTGTCATGGGCTTGTTGGACGAACTCAAGTCGACAGGTTTCTCCTGATTATAACCGCATCGAGATCGCAAGCGGCTTTGCAGGGGAGCGGGCAGAACATGGGAGATGTCCGTAATCTGAAATTGGGATCGAAAATATTTCCCATCATGAATTGCGACACATCAAACGGATTCGACCATGGAAAATCTAAATTA
>JAITJU010000038.1 GCA_031278735.1 Zoogloeaceae bacterium | reverse complement strand
AGGTAGTTGTAGCCCGTCACGCGCGCGTACAAGGCGAGGGCGATCAGGGCGGGCAGGGCGGGCAGGATGCGGGTTTGCAGGGTATTTTTCATGGTCTTGCAATGGGAAGAAAGGAGAAGGTCAAGGGTTGATGGTCGGAAAAAACGGGAAAGGCGCGCCTGGTCGTGGCGACCCAGGCCGTGTTGGGGAAGGCCAGGGAAAACAGGGAAAGCAGGATGAGATAGGGGCGCGAGGTTTTCATTGTATTTCCGTGATGCGCGTGAATGCCTCCGGCCCGTCGATACGCCAGGTGCAGCCGTCACGGGATGTGCCGGGCGGCCAGGCGGCTTCGCGGTCGAAGTTGGCCGCGGCGTTTTTATGAAATCCCGTGTTCAGGCGAAAAATGGCCATGAAGCGTTCGCCGCGGAAAAGTTCGCCTGTTGTCGCCAGCAGCACGTCATCATAAAGCGCCGCCAGCGCCGGGTCGGTAATCTTGTTCTGTCCAGTGAGTATGGATTCCAGATAGCCGTCGGGCATGGCGCGCGAATAGTGGCCGACGCGCGATCCGGAATATGCCGGCAGTCTGGCGCGAAAAGCGTCCGCGAGCACCAGGAGGTCGATCCACCGAAGTCCGGGGCCGCCCGCGTAGGGCGCCATGCCGACGACGCAGCCGACATAGAGATTGCCGTCGTTGTTTTTGAGACGCGCGCCGCCGACGCGCCACGGATGCTGGATGCCGCCGTTTTTCAGAACGGGGCGCAGCCCCAGATGCGCGTAATAGAATCCGCGCTCATCGGCGATGCCGTACCAGAAAGACTTGTTGTCGTAGCTGACGGGGGAAAAGAGGGTTTTGCTCAATTGCGGCAGGGAGACGAGCAGGATTGCCGCCGCGACGGTGCCGCACCAGTATTGAACCTTGGGCAAACACTCGCGCAGTGCGGCGGCAAGGATGATGGCGGCAAAAAGAACGGGAACGCTGAAAAAACGCCCGGCCATATAGTCGCCGCCAATCACGCACAGATAAACGCCCCAAAGAAGAATGCCGGAAGAAAGGGCTTTCCAGTGCCGGGAGGATCGCGTGAATCCGGCAATGCCGCCGCCAGCCAGGAGAAAAATCGTCAGGCTGTCCGTTTTCAGGGAATGGACGACGTAAAGAAACGCCTGCATGCAATATTTCCCCGCGCCAATGCCGGTAGCGGTTTTTGCCAGCGCCGTGTTGGGCGCTGGAGCGCCGTAATAGACGAGGGAAAAGAGCGTCCAGGCGATGACGGGCGACAATGCCGCCAGCGCAACGCCGGTTCTTGCGCGCCAGGGTTTCTTGTCCGTCAGGAAGGCGTGGAGGAGCGCCGGAAAAATCAGCACGATGGCGTCCGGTCGGTTGAGATACATCGCGGCGGCAATGAGCGTCAGCAGGAAGAGGTAATGCCGGTGCGCTTGCCGCTTGAAATAGACCCACAAAAAGAGCGCAACGAGCAGATAGGACAGGGGGTTTTCCAGGCCGGAGGTCATGTAATCGACAAAGGCGCGGGAAAGGAAAAGCGACAGGAGAATGAGAAAGGCCAGCGCGCCGCAGGGATGCAGGGTTTTCAGCGCGATCCAGAAAGTTGCGATGAGGCACAGGGCGCTGACGATCAGGCAGACGTAATAGGGATCGTTGTAAAGCGCGCTGCCCGCGAGCAGGAGGAAGAACCAGAGCGGATGCGTATAGACCTGCACCCGCTCGCCAAGGTTCCAGACGAGACCGTGACCGGCGAGCGTGTTGTCGATGACGCGAAAGGTGATGAAGGCGTCGTCGGCGACCCAGGCCGTGTTGAGGAAGGCCAGGGAAAGCAGGGAAAGCAGGATGAGATAGAGGCGCGAGGTTTTCATGGGCGGCTTCTTTCAGGGCGGCGTGGAGGGCGCGTCGGCTTCCGGCGCGGGCAATCCCAGTTCTTCCTGCCCGGCGACCGGGATGAGCCAGAAGGAGACGGCGTGGCCGGGGGTCTTGTTGCGTCCCGGCGCGGCGCGCACGTCGGTCTGCGCCACGCTGTAGCCCATGCCGGCCAGCGCCTGCTGCACCGTCTGGGCGAATTCCTGGGCGCTCGAATAATCGCTCGACCAGGCGACGACGCGGATGTTGCCCATGTCGTTCGGGTGCGGGCTGTTGTGCAGGGCGTTCAGCACCACGTCGTCGCCGATGTTGGCGGATATGGTGCGCAAAAGGCGCGGCAGGTCGTCGATCATGCCTTCCACGTTTTCCAGGCGCTCGATTTCGGGCGCGATCTTCGCCAGCCGGGCGCGCGCGCCGGTGAGTTCATTCTGGATGTTTTTCGCCTGCGCGAAGATGCGCGTCTCTTCCTGGCGCAGCCGGGCGTTTTTCTGGCTGGCGGCGGCTTCCTCGGCGAAGCGCGTCTTGATTTTCCTGATTTCCATGTGCTGCTGCGCGGCGATGCCGGAGATCGCGACAATCGTCAGGAGCGGCATGAGGGTGTGCCAGAAGGGGGTTTTCTTCCAGATGGGGCGGGGGAGATCGCCGAAGCGGATGACGGGCAGCGACGAGCGCGTGTTGCGGTGCTGGCGGGCAAGGGTCGAGAACAGGGCTTCCCGGGCGGCGGCGGCATCCCGGAAACGCGGCGCGCGCCCCCAGCGTTGCCCGATTTCATCGAGCATGTCGGCAATCGCGGCTTCATCGCGCGGGTTTGCGCAGACGATTTCCAGATCATGGACGCCGCCTGCCCGCCAGTCGCTTGTCATGTTGACGAGCAGATCGGCGTTCAGTCGGCGATCCATGCGGCTTTCGCTGCGCGAGCCGCACACGCGCCCCTGGCGGCGCAGCACGGCGACTACGCATTCCGAATGGATTTCCAGGGCAATCCTGTCCGTCGCCGTTTCCTCCAGGGTCTCGGCGGGGGTTTCGCTGACGCTCCAGGCAAGCGGCAGGCCGCCGATGATTTTCAGCCCGCGGCTTCTGGCGGCGACCGTGCACTGGCTCCAGAGCGAGAGGCCGGTGGCGGAAGCCAGCCATACCGGCGGCTCGCCAGGGTCTCCGGCGTAGCCTGTCCAGCCGCAGGCAAGCCAGGATTCCAGCATTTGCAGTTTTTCCTGCAAGCGCAGCGCCTCTTCCAGCGCCGCCTGCGTGATCAGCCCCATTTCGCAGGCGAGTTGTCCGAAGTAGATGGGCTTTTTGGTTTCGCTGGGCGCGTCGGCGTCAAGGCGGCGCACGGCGAGTTCCAGCACGATGCGCTCGCGCGCTTCCGGGCTGATGAGGTCATGCGCGGCGAGCACCGCGCCGATGTTCCAGAGCGCGCCGAATTCCGCCGCCACCGGCTCCATTTCGCTGCGCGTCATTTCCCGCATTTGCAGCAGCGGGCGCGGTTTTTCGGGGGAAACCGGCAAATCCACGCGCGCCGGCACGATGGCGCGCGCGGCGAGGAGCGTCTTTCTCGGCGGTCTTTCGCCTTTTTGCCGCAGTTGCGCCAGCGCCTCATCCAGGGCGCGCGGGAAATCCGGGGCGCGGGAGGCGGCGGCGGCGGAAAACTTCCAGTTTCGCCCCGACTTGCGGGCGACGACGGCGTAAAGCGCCCCCACGTCCCAGACGATGAGGGTAAGGCCGGGAGAAAAGGCGCGCGCAAGCCAGGCGAGAACGCGCCCGCCGACGGCGCGCAGCCTGCCGGAAACCTCGGCGGCCTTGCCGGAAACCCCGGCGGGCGTCTCTGGCTTTCCCTCGCCCGGCTCCAGGCGGAGGTACTGCATCTTGCGCCTTGTCCGGAAACGCCAGAAGGCCATCAGCGAATCTCCCAATGCAGTTCGGGTTGCAGGGTTCCGGGGTAGAAATCCGCGGTCGTCATCCGGCGCAAACTGGAGTTGGTCGGCAGCTTGCCGTCCAGCGTGAGGATCGCCAGGTGGCGCCCCAGCGGAACGCGGGCGTCAATGCTTTTCGCGTCGCCGCAATCGGTTTTCCCGGTGAATTCAAAGGCGCAGCTTTGCTCGTTGATGAGCAGGTCAAACTCTTCGCAGGAATTCGTCTTGCTGCGAAACTGCCGCCAGCGACCGCCTTCCAGCGTGTTTTCAAACACCAGCAGCGTCACGCCCGGAGTTTCGGGACTGGAAATATCCACGCCGCTTCTGTTGGTCAGCGTGATCCGCCAGCCCGCGAGATTCACCTGCCAGTCTTCCGGGCGAATCTCCATCGAAATGTCGGCTTCCGCCGCCAGGTTCAGATCACTGCTCTGGCCTTTGAGGTTGTCTGCGCCCAGGCTGGTGATGGTCATGCGTTCCAGGTTGTCGTCCGGCAGATCGTTTTTGGCGGCGTCGTCACCATTGAATCGCACCTGCCAGCCGAAGTGGAGCTTGTCCGCGTCGTTGTCTGTCGGCGGGTTGTCGTCCTTGCCGTGATTGCCCCAGCCGTCGCGGAAAGCGCCGTTCTGCGCCGCGCCGGCAAGATATTGGCCGCGATGCCCCTTGAGGAGCGAGGGCGTGTCCTCCGGCAATTCGTCGCCGTTGGCGGGCGGATCGGGATAGCATTTGTCGTTCAGCGTATTGGCGAGTTTTGGCCGCGCCGAGGCCGCCATGACATCCGCCAGCGCGGCGTAGGCCTTTGTTGGCGGACTTGCGTCATCACTGGGCACACTGGGCAGCGTCAGCAGCTCGTCGAGGGAGGAGGGCAGTTTGCCGTTGTCGGCGACAAAGCCGGAGAGCCGCATTGCGCCGCCATAGGCGGGCGTTTCCAGGCCGATTATCGCCTGACGCAGAATCGTCAGCCGGGTGCGCGTGTCGTCCATTCTCACCTGCGCCCGGTCTTCCGTCATCAGGCCGAACGCCGCCAGCGCCGTGGCGGCGAGCACCGCCACCACGACCAGCAGTTCGACGAGGGTAAATCCGCGGGCGGGTTTTTTCATTGGGAGAATGAGGTGACGATCAGCGCCGGGCCGAAGCGGTTGTTATAGACGTAGAGGGCGGAAAAGTTGTAGCGCTCGCCGGTCTTGGCTTCCCTGGCGATGCGGGCGGCGGCCTGTTCTTCCACGTAGGCGGCCAGCGGCCGGTCGCCGCCGTATTCGAGCGCGACGCTTTGCGAGACGGCGGGCGGGTTGTTGAAGCCCATCATGCTCATGACCTTTTTGAGGTAATCCGTCTTCTGCGGCGCCGGCATCCGCGCCAGTTTGGCGGTGAAGCGCACCACGCGCGGCTCGAAGATGGCGCGTTGCCCTTCCGGCATCCGCGCGCCGGGCACGAGTTTCAGGAGGTCGATGTTTTCTTCCCGCACCGGCGCGGCGGCGGGCGTTTCCGCCGCCGTCTGCGCGGAGGAGGGCGCGGCGAGGAGCGCCAGCGTCAGCGCGAGGGCGGCGAGCGCGATGGAGTGGAAGAGCGAGTATTTCATGACGGGGTTCCTTTCGGTTGTGAAGTCGGGTTTTCAGGGGGAAGGTTCCTGCAAGAAGAATTTCCTGGGTTTCGGTTTTTTTCAGGGCGCGGGAATGGATGCGGCTTCCCGCGTTTCGGCGATGCAGATGACCTGGTCGTCCTTGCCGTCTTCCTCATTGGCGTTGGGTTTGCAGGGATCGTCGGACGATGTGCCGCCGTAGCGGCCATCCGCGCCCCAATAGATCGCGCGCGGCGCCTGCTGGCCGGGCGTTCCGGTCGCCAGCAGGAAGAAGAAGGGGCGGGCGTGTTGCGCCAGTTCGTGCCGGGCGGGGTCGTAGCCGGTCGCCGAAGCGGGCAGGACGCGCCAGCCCAGGTCGGCGAAGGTGAGGCAGCCGTCGGCGTCGGCGACGCAATCCGCGCTCGTTTCCGGCGGGAATTTCGGCCCCGCGCCGAAGGCGGGGAGGTCGACGATTGCGCTTGCGCCGCTCTCGCCCGCCAGTTTTTGCCGGGCGCTCATCCACATCCGGCTGGCGAGGGGCAGATAGGGGCCATTCCAGCCGCGGCGGCTTTCGGCGTCCCACGCCGCCAGTCGATTGAGCGGATGCGCGCCGCACAGCGGCGGGCGCTCGAAGAGCAAAAAAAGGTTGGCCGGGGAAGCGAACCACGCCTCCTGATTGGGCGCGAGCGCGTAAATGGCTTCCCGGCTGACGCCGCCGCCGCGGCCGCCGTCGGCGATGGCGCAATCCGCGCCCGCCAGCCGGAACGGCCCCTCGCCCGGCCAGTAGCCGGTGTCGTCGTGAAACCGCCGCAGGGCCTCGGCGAGGCGCAGCAATTCCGCCCGCGCCAGCGTATCTTCCGCCCGCCTGTCGACATGCGCGTAGGCTCCCCAGGCCACATAAGCCAGCGCCGCCAGAATGGCGCAAGTCACCAGCAATTCAATCAGGGTAAACCCCCGCCCGGCAAACGCCCGCCTTCCGTCATTCGTCCTTTCAGAAGACAG
The DNA here is from genome assembly GCA_031278735.1 of Zoogloeaceae bacterium. GTDB lineage: Bacteria > Pseudomonadota > Gammaproteobacteria > Burkholderiales > Rhodocyclaceae > Azovibrio. Next base: position 2,265 of record JAITJU010000038.1, on the reverse strand, counting down.
AAGACGGAAGACAGAAGACAGTAATATTTGCGGGCGCGACGCGCCCGGTAACTGATCTGTCCTCAGTCCTCTGTCTTCTGTCCTCTGATCAGAGGACAGAAGACGGAAGACAGAAGACAGTAATATTTGCGGGCGCTGCGCGCCCGGTAACTGATCTGTCCTCAGTCCTCTGTCTTCCGTCCTCTGATCAGAAGACAGTGATATTTGCGGGCGCGACGCGCCCGGTAACTGATCTGTCCTCAGTCCTCTGTCTTCCGTCCTCTGATTCATCTGTCCTCAGTCCTCTGAAACTTAAAAATCCGGCGCCTTTTTTGAGGAGGCGCCGGCAAAGAGAGAGCGGGAAGGCACGGAGCAGCCTTCCCGTGGGCCACAACAACAAAAATCAGGTGGGACGGACGTTGTCCACTTCGCCCAGTTCCTCGTCCTTGGTGTCGCCCGCGCCGTCGATGATGGCCTGGAAGCTGGCCTGACCGCCCGCGGAACGATACGTGGACTTATCATATGCGCCGTCCTCATCGGTCTCGATGGTTTCGGTCGCGGGATTCAGGTTCCACAGCACGATGAAGCGGTTGTATTCGTCGCTGGCGACGTGGCGATAGACGGGCACGTTGGAAAGCGCGCCAATCTTGGCCGGGTCGAACAGGGTGGAATCCGGGCCGACGCCGAAGGCCACCAGACGGGTGCTGTCGGCAATCTGCTGGGGCACGCCCGCGCGCACGTTATTAGTCGCATCCCAGTACACAACGCTGTCGCCAGATTTAATCACGTGGTGTTCCTCCCATCCGCAGCCGTTGGCGTCTGCCGAGCGGAAGATGTTCTGCGGCGTGACGTCATTCAGCTTGCTGCGCACAATGGCGCCGATGCCTGCATCACCTTCCGTATCGTTCAGGTTGCAGTTGGCGGCGGTGTCAAAATCCTCATCAATCCCCGCGACCCGCACCCGGTAGATGCCGGCGGTGTTGAGCGCCTTGAGATCGACGGAGTCTATGGATCCCACCGACAGATAGTTCTTCAAATCATCGGAAATGATGGCGAGGATGTTGTCATCGCTAGCCGTTGTCGGCAGCGCGCTGTCAGCCGAATTGTGCAGCAGCGAATCCCACACGTCGGGATAGAGGCCGCTGTTCAGCACGCGGAAGGTCTGGATGCCCTTGGAGAGTTCGTCCATCATCGCCACGTGGGCGGCGGCGGCGCCTTTCCGGTCGGTATCCTGCAACATGATGGTGGCCGTGCCGGCAATGGCGGCCAGAATCGCAACCACGACCAGCAGTTCCAGCAGCGTGAAGCCGCCCTGTTTCTTGTTGCGAATCGCCTCGAACTTGCGGCGCAGGCCGCGTCCCTTGACGGCGGAAACATCAATCGAAGCCAGCTTGGACTTCAGTTCGGCGCGGGTGAGCGCCATGAGTTTGGTCAACATGTGTAAAACTCCTTCAAAAGGTTGAAAAAAAACACACTGCGGGCTGCCGGATTCCCCCCACGGAAAACTCCTTTCGCCCCATTCCAATACCGATCACGCCCAGGCGCAACCGGAAAAACTCGCCGCGACCCCGCGCCGCCAGCCGGTAAAACTCAAAACCGAAACAAATACTCAAAACCGAAAAAACCATCGCGCATCCATTCATTCCACGGATTTCACGGACGCCGCGCCGCCATTGGCACCGTTGGCGCCGTTGGCGCCGGAACGCTTTTCCGGCAACCGGCCTGCCCGCCGCCCACCGCCGCCGCCGCCCGCCTCGGACGGGTAATCCACAACAAAACGGTATTGCTTGCCGCAATGCAGAATCACTTCCTTCTGCCCGCGCCGCAAAATGCGGATTTCCACCTGGATGCCCGCAAAACCGTCATGCGCGAACGCTTCCCAATACAGCGCCTGCAACTTCTCCAGCACCGCCGCATTCGAGGAAACCCTCGCCCCCGCCGCGCCTTCGGCCTCCACGCCAATCTCACGCTTCAGGTGGTTTGTATCCATATCAAACAAGAATCGTTCTCATTTCTTTCAATGTTTGCGAATGATAACGATTATTGTTTGCAAGTCAACACCTTTCAAATTTTTTTTTGCGTACGGGGTTCAGAGGACGGAGGACTGAAGACAGAGGACAGAGCGCGCGCTTAGGCGCGCTTTGTGGTCTGTAGTCTGTGAACAGTGGCGACGTGGGGCACGGCGGTTCTTTCTGATTGCCGACTACGGGTAACAAAGGCCGAAGGCCGCTCTGTCCTCAGTCTTCCGTCCTCAGTCCTCTGATCAGAGGACAGAGCGCGCGCTTA
>JAITJU010000269.1 GCA_031278735.1 Zoogloeaceae bacterium | reverse complement strand
CTTTCTGCCGCGCGTGGCGGCGCTTCTGGATGTGGCGCAGATTTCCGACATCGTGGACGTGGTGTCGGCGGATACCTTCGTGCGTCCCATTTACGCGGGCAACGCGCTGGCGACGGTGCAGAGCGGCGACAAGGTGAAGGTGATTTCCGTGCGCGCCACGGCTTTCGACGCGCTGCCGGATGGCGGTTCCGCGCCGGTGGAAAATGTGACGGCGGTAGCCGATACCGGCCTTTCCAAGCGGTTGGGGCAAGAGCTTACCAAGTCCGAGCGTCCTGAACTGGGCGCGGCCAAGATCATCGTTTCCGGCGGTCGCGGTCTGGGCAGCGGCGAAAACTACCGGAAAATCCTGGAGCCGCTGGCGGACAAGCTGGGCGCGGCGCTGGGCGCTTCCCGCGCGGCGGTGGACGCAGGCTTCGCGCCCAACGACTTCCAGGTCGGGCAGACCGGCAAGATCGTCGCGCCGCAGCTTTACATTGCCGTCGGCATTTCCGGCGCGATTCAGCATCTGGCGGGCATGAAGGATTCCAAGGTGATCGTCGCCATCAACAAGAATCCCGACGAACCCATCTTCCAGGTTGCCGATTACGGTCTCGTGGCCGACCTGAACGCCGCCGTGCCGGAACTGATCGCCGCCCTGTGAATCGCGCCAGTCTTGTTTCACGTTCAATCAGTCGCCGTCTGTCTGGAGAACAGGCGGCGACGTAAAAAGGAGATAGACAAATGAGTACCTATGCAGCGCCCCTCAATGACATGCGTTTCCTCATGAATGAAATTGCCGGTCTCAAGGAGATACTGGGGTTCCCCGCGTTTTCCGAACTGGATGCCGACACGGTCGATTCCATCCTGGAGGAAGCCGCCAAATTCGCCGCCGAGCAGATCGACCCCATCAACATCATCGGCGACCGGCAGAATTCGCCCAAGTGGGATAACGGCGTCGTCACCGTCAGCCCCGAATACAAGAAGGTCTACAAACTTTTTTGCGAGAACGGCTGGCACGCGATGCCGGGCGATCCCGAATTCGGCGGGCAGGGATTGCCCAATCTGGTGAATTTCGCCGTCAATGAAATGTGGCGTTCGGCTTCCATCGCCTTCGCGCTTTGTCCGATGTTGACGATGGGTGCGGTACATGCCATCGAACACCACGCCTCGGATGAAATCAAGAAGAAGTACCTGCCCAAGATGGTCGACGGCGCCTGGGGCGGCACCATGAACCTGACCGAACCGCAGGCCGGTTCCGACCTGACCGCCATCCGCACCAAGGCCGTGCCCGACCCCAGCGGCGACGGAACCTACCGCATCACCGGCACCAAGATCTTCATCACCTGGGGCGAGCACGACATGGCGGAAAACCTCATCCACCTCGTGCTGGCGCGCCTGCCGGATTCCGATCCCGGTCTGAAGGGCATTTCGCTTTTCGTCGTGCCCAAGTTCTTTGTTAACGACGACGGCAGTCTGGGCGAACGCAACGACTTGATCTGCTCGGCCATCGAGCACAAGCTGGGCATCAAGGGTTCCGCCACGGCAGTGATGTCCTACGGCGACAACGCTGGCGCGAAAGGTTGGCTGGTGGGGCAGGCGGGCAATGGCGTCGCCTACATGTTCACCATGATGAACCACGCCCGCATCCATGTGGGTCTGGAAGGCATCGCGGTGGCGGAGCGCGCCTATCAGCACGCGCTGGCCTATGCGCGCGAACGCATCCAGGGCGCGATCATCGGCGACGCCGAAAGCAAGAAAACGCCGAAACCCATTCTCTTCCACCCGGACGTGCGCCGCCTGCTGATGGACATGAAGTCGCGCACCGAGGCGCTGCGCGCGATTGGTTACTTCACGGCGGGCAACATGGATATTGCCCAGAAATCGGACGACCCGGCGACGCGGAAGAAAGCGCAATCCTACGTGGAACTCCTGACCCCTATCGTCAAGGGCTGGAGCACGGAAAGCTCGATCGACATCACTTCCGAGGGCGTCCAGGTGCATGGCGGCACGGGCTTCATTGAGGAAACCGGCGCGGCGCAGTATTACCGCGATTGCCGCATCACCGCGATCTACGAAGGCACGACCGCCATTCAGGCCAATGACTACATTGGCCGCAAGACGGCGCGCGAGGTCAACAAGGAAACGGGAGAAACCGGCTTCACCGCCCGCGCGCTCTACAGGGAAATCGCCGCCTTCGCCGACGAACTCGCCCGTGACGCCAAGCTGGGCGACATTGGCAAGGAGTTGCAGGAAGCGGCCAGGGCGTTGATCGACACGACGGAATGGGCGATCAAGACCTATGGGCCGGAACCGCAGGTGGCTTCCGCCGGATCGGTGCCTTACCTGAAGCTGGGCGGCATCGTGCTCGGCGGCTGGCTGCTGGCCAAGTCCGCGCAGATTGCGCAGAAGAAGCTCGACGCGGGCGCAACCGACGGTTATTACAAGGGCAAGATCGCCACGACCCGCTACTATGCCAAGCATTGGCTGGTGCAGGCCGCCGCCGTTGCCCGTGAAATCACGGAAGGCGGGCCGTCCGTGCTGGGGCTGGAAGAACCGCTCTTCTAGGCCCTGGACACATGGGAATGAACGCCTTGAAGCTCCAGTCTCCGGCCTGGGATTCGAGGCGTTTTTCCTGAAAGAAAACAACAAACGGAGAAGAACAGGAGAGATGAAATGAGCGCTGAACGTGAAACCATGGAATTCGACGTTATTGTGGTGGGAGGCGGGCTTTCCGGTCTTTCCGCCGCGATTCGTCTCAAACAGATGGCGGCGGATGCAGGCAGGGAACTGGAGGTTTGCGTTCTGGAAAAAGGCTCGGAAATCGGGGCGCATGTTCTTTCCGGAGCCTGTTTCGAGCCAACCGCGCTGACGGAATTGATTCCCGACTGGAAGGAAAAGGGCGCGCCGCTCAATGTGCCGACCATCGACGACAATTTCCTCTTCTTTACCGAGACCCGCGCCATCAAGATGCCGACGCCGCCGCAGATGGACAACGAGGGCAACTACATCATCAGCATGGCCAATCTTGCCCGCTGGCTGGGCGAACAGGCCGAGGCGCTGGGGGTGCAGATTTTCCCCGGCTTTGCCGCCGCGGAAGTGCTCTATGACGAATCGGGCAACGTGCGCGGCGTGGCGACTGGCGACATGGGCATTGGCAAGGACGGGCAGCAAACCGCCAATTACCAGCCTGGTTATGAACTGCTGGCGAAGCAGACCATTTTTGCCGAGGGTTGCCGCGGCTCGCTCACAGGAGAGTTGTTCGAGAAATTCGACCTGAGGAAGGACGTTCATCCGCAAACCTACGGCATCGGCATCAAGGAAGTCTGGGAGATCGAGCCTGCCAAGCACAAGTCCGGCAAGCTCATCCACTCGGTTGGCTGGCCGCTGGGGGCGGATACCTATGGCGGTTCCGCGCTCTATCACATGGAAAACAACCAGATTGCCATTATGTTCGTGGTGGGTCTGGACTATCGGAATCCCTGGCTTTCGCCCTTTGAGGAATTCCAGCGTTTCAAGACGCATCCGGCGATTCGTTCCCTTCTGGAAGGCGGGCGGCGTCTGGCCTATGGCGCGCGTTCGCTTTCCGAGGGCGGCTTCCAGTCCATCCCCAAATTCACCTTTCCCGGCGGCGTTCTGGTTGGCGACACGGCGGGTTTCCTGAACGTGCCGAAAATCAAGGGCGGGCATACCGCGATGAAATCCGGGATACTGGCGGCGGAAGCCATTTTTGAAGTGATTTCCGGAGAAAACCCGCGGCAGGAGGCCACTGCCTATGCCGACAAGATGAAAGCGAGCTGGTTGTGGGACGAACTCTACCGGGCGCGCAACATCCGTCCTTCTTTCCGTTGGGGCATGTGGTTCGGCCTGGGCTATTCGGGGCTGGACACCTATCTCTTTCGCGGCAGGGCGCCCTGGACGTTTGCCATCCATCCTGACCACGAGGAACTGGAAGACAAAGATGCCTATCCGAAGATCGACTATCCCAAGCCGGATGGCGTCATCACCTTCGACCGCCTTTCCTCGGTGTTTCTCGCCAACGTGAATCACGAGGAAAACCAGCAATGCCACCTGCGCTTGCGGGATGAAAGCGTGCCCATCAACGTGAACCTGAAAAAGTACGCCGCGCCGGAGACCCGCTATTGTCCGGCGGGCGTCTATGAAATTCTGGGTGAGGAAGAGGGGAATCCCCGCTTGCAGATCAACGCGCAGAACTGCCTGCACTGCAAGACCTGCGACATCAAGGACCCGACCCAGAACATCCGCTGGACAGTGCCGGAAGGCGGCGGCGGGCCGAATTATCCGAACATGTGATCCGGGAAAAGACGAAGACGAAGAGGAAGAAGAATCAAGTCACGGCGGCGGCGAAAGCCGCCGCCGTGTTTGTGTGTTTGTGCTTCCCGCGCCTGGATGCCTGGATAAACGCGACGCCATCCAGGGATCGGGAAGCATCGTCAAAAGCGAGGCGCTTTCGGACGGGGCGCGGGTCGTCTTTTCCGTCTCCTGCCGCCTGCCTTTTGAATCAGAAGGCGTAGTGGAGCCGCAGGTTTCCCGTCGCGCCTTCGCGTTTGCCGGTGTAGCCTTGCACTCCCAATTCCAGGACGAATCCCTTGTCCTGGGCGGGGGCGAGGAGGAAGCCCGCTTCCAGGATGCCCGTGTCGCCTTTGAGTTTGGGCGTCTCCAGGCGGTAGCCGTGGAGTCTGGCCTTGGCCTTGCCGTCGTATTCGTGTTCCCAGGCCGCGCCCAGATAGAGATTGCCGTTTTCGCGCACGGCGCGGCTCCATCGCGCGCCCAGGCGGGTACGCTGGGAATCGACCGCCGAGAACTTCACCGGCTCGCCGGTGGTGAGCGTCACCGTGTCCGAACCCTGGCGGCTCCACAGGTATTGACCGTAGAGTTTCAGGCTGGAACGCGCATTGAGTTTCAGGACGTAGCCCAGCCCGGCGTGGGCGCTGGCGTAGCGGGAATCGCTGTCGTAGGCGGCGCGGCGGCCAAGGGCGTCGATGAGGTCGCGGGCGTTGAAATCCAGGGTGAGCTTGCCGAGGCGGGCGGAGGCTTCCGTGGAGAAATGGCCGCGTTCCGTTTCGTTGAATTCGAGACGCGCGAGGAGTCCGCCGCCGGTGTAGTCCGCGTCGCCCTTGCCGTGGACGCTGGCGGCGTTGGGAAAGCTGTTGGCGGTATTGTAGTCGCCCTCGCCATGCTCAATGAACGCGCCAAAAATGAGTTCGCTCGCGGGAAAGGCGCGGGAGAAGGCCGCGCCCGCGATGAAGGTGTAGCCGTCCACGTCGATATGCGAGCCGGTTTCGTGTTTCAGACTGCCGCTGCCAACCGCCGCAAACCCGGCGATGCCGCCGCCGGTTCCAGGCCGCGCCTGACGCGCGGCGGCGATGCCCTGGTCGGCGACGAAATCCGCGCCCTGATTCAGAAAGGCGGTTCCGGCCAGATAGCCTTCGGAGAGCGCCTTTACACGCGGGGTCACGCCAGTGGAAGAAACGGTGGCGAGCAGTTGGTTGCCGTTTGTAGTGATGTCGAAATCGTAGAGCAGCGTCACGCCCTGCATGCCCTGGCCGTTGGCGGTGGTGTTGGCTGGAAGGCCGACGAGCGTGCCCGCGTCGATGAGCGTTACCGCGTCCCCGGCTTGCAGGGGCGAAGAAGCGCCGTCTATGCCCACGTTGACAGTTGCCCCGGTAATGGTGGCCGTGCCGGTCACGGTCAGCATGGCGCCGCCATTGGCTAAGGATTTATCCGTAAATTAAGATACAATCCTGATGCCCCCGCAACGCGACACAGGAGAAAGGGATGTCAAAGGCGCATGTCAATTCATGGGAAGTGACGGACGAGTTCTGGAAA
>JAITJU010000185.1 GCA_031278735.1 Zoogloeaceae bacterium | reverse complement strand
TCGTAGGCCTTCGCCTCGCCGCCAAACTTCCTCGACAACACCGTCGTGATCGCCGCCGTCAACGTCGTCTTGCCGTGGTCAACGTGTCCGATCGTCCCCACATTCACGTGCGGCTTCGTGCGAGAAAACTTTTCCTTTGCCATTTGACAATCCTCCAGGGGTTACTTCTTGTTGATGACCGCTTCGGCAACGTTTCTGGGCGCTTCCGAATAATGCTTGAACTCCATCGTGTAGGTGGCGCGCCCCTGCGAGAGCGAGCGCAGCGAGGTGGCGTAGCCGAACATCTCCGACAGGGGCACCTCGGCGCGCACCGCCTTGATGCCGCCGGGCAGGTCTTCCATGCCCTGCACGATGCCGCGCCGGGAGGAAAGGTCGCCCATGACGTTGCCCATGTATTCCTCCGGCGTTTCCACTTCCACCGCCATCATCGGCTCCAGGAGCGTCGGCTGCGCCTTCTTCATGCCGTCCTTGAAGGCGAAGGAGGCCGCCATGCGAAAGGCGTTCTCGTTGGAATCCACGTCGTGGTAGGAGCCGTCGAAGAGGGTGAATTTGATGTCGACCACCGGAAAGCCCGCCAGCACGCCGCTGGTGATGGCGTCCCGCAGGCCCTTGTCGACCGCCGGGATGTATTCGCGCGGCACGACGCCGCCCTTGATGGCGTCGACGAACTCGTAGCCCTTGCCCGCCTCGTTGGGTTCGAGCTTCAGCCAGACGTGACCGTACTGGCCGCGCCCGCCGGATTGCTTGATGAACTTGCCTTCCTGCTCGACCGCCTTCTTGATGCACTCGCGGTAGGCCACCTGCGGCGCGCCGACGTTGGCCTCCACGTTGAATTCGCGCTTCATGCGGTCGACGATGATGTCCAGATGCAGTTCGCCCATGCCGGAAATGATGGTCTGGCCGGACTCCTCATCCGTGCGCACGCGAAAGGACGGGTCTTCCATCGCCAGACGCCCCAGGGCGATGCCCATCTTTTCCTGGTCGGCCTTGGTCTTGGGTTCGACGGCGACGTGAATCACCGGGTCGGGGAAAATCATGCGCTCCAGAATGACGGGCGCGTCGGGGTCGCACAGGGTTTCCCCGGTGGTGACTTCCTTCAAGCCGATGCAGGCGGCGATGTCGCCCGCCAGCACTTCCTTGATTTCGGCGCGGTCGTTGGCGTGCATCTGCACGATGCGGCCAATGCGCTCCTTCTTGCCCTTCACCGGGTTATAGACCGTGGAGCCGGATTCCAGCACGCCGGAATAGACGCGGATGAAGGTCAGTTGCCCGACGAAGGGGTCGGTCATCAGCTTGAAGGCGAGCGCCGAGAATTTTTCGCCGTCGTCGGCCTTGCGGGAAGCGGGTTTTTCATCCTCATCCACGCCCGCGACCGGCGGAATATCCACGGGCGAGGGCAGGAATTCAATCACCGCGTCCAGCATCCGCTGCACGCCCTTGTTCTTGAAGGCCGAGCCGCAGAGCATGGGCTGGATCTCACAGGCAATGGCGCGCTGGCGCAGCCCCTCCCGAATCTTGTCTTCCGGCAGATCGCCGTTTTCGAGGTACTCATTCATCAGTTCCTCGCTTGCTTCGGCGGCGGCCTCGACCATCTGCTCGCGCCAGGTCTTCGCCGTGTCCGCGAGATCGGCGGGAATGTCCTTGTAGTCGAACTTCATGCCTTGCGTGGCGTCGTCCCAATAGATTGCCTTCATCTTGACGAGGTCAACCACGCCGACGAAGGCGTCTTCCGCGCCGATGGGAATCACGATGGGCACCGGATTGGCCTTCAGCCGCGTCTTCATCTGGTCGACGACCTTGAAGAAATTCGCGCCGGAACGGTCCATCTTGTTCACAAAGGCCAGGCGCGGCACCTTGTATTTGGTCGCCTGCCGCCAGACGGTCTCCGACTGCGGCTGCACGCCGCCCACGGCGCAATACACCATGCACGCGCCGTCGAGCACGCGCATCGAGCGTTCCACCTCGATGGTGAAATCGACGTGTCCCGGCGTGTCGATGATGTTGAAGCGGTGTTCGGGGAAATTGTTGTCCATCCCCTTCCAGAAGCAGGTGGTGGCGGCGGAGGTGATGGTGATGCCGCGCTCCTGTTCCTGCGCCATCCAGTCCATGGTGGCCGCGCCGTCGTGCACCTCGCCAATCTTGTGATTGACGCCGGTGTAATAGAGGATGCGCTCGGTGGTGGTCGTCTTGCCGGCGTCGATGTGGGCGGAAATGCCGATGTTGCGGTACCGCTCGATAGGGGTCTTGCGCGCCATGATGCGTCCCTTTTCTCAAAAGCGGAAATGAGAGAAAGCCTTGTTGGCTTCCGCCATGCGGTGGATTTCGTCGCGTTTTTTCACCGCGCCGCCGCGATTCTCGGAAGCCTCCAGCATTTCGGCGGCCAGCCGCAACCCCATGGTCTTCTCGGAACGCTTGCGGGCGGCCTCGCGCAGACAGCGCATGGCGAGCGCCATGCGTCGGGCCGGACGCACTTCCACCGGCACCTGGTAATTGGCGCCGCCGACGCGACGGGATTTGACTTCCACCAGAGGCTTGATGTTGCCGATGGCGGTGGAGAAGACTTCCAGCGGTTCCTTGCCGCTTTTCGCGGAAATCTGCGCAAAGGCGCCATAGACGATGCGCTCGGCGACCGACTTCTTGCCGCTTTGCATGATGGCGTTGATGAACTTGGAGACATCCTGGCTGCCGAACTTGGGGTCGGGCAGGATCTCGCGCTTGGGCACTTCACGACGACGAGGCATGACTTGTTTCTTCCTATACGATTCAGTCGAGGCTGTGCGAAACCGTTTCGCATAAAACCTCAAGCCGCCCGACAGCTTTTTTCAAAGCAGGGGCGGCCACTTACTCAAGGCCGGACTCGAAAAATCAGGCGGCCTTGGGACGCTTGGCGCCGTACTTGGAACGGGCCTGTTTGCGATCCTTAACCCCCTGGGTATCCAGAGAGCCGCGCACGGTGTGATAACGCACGCCGGGCAAATCCTTCACCCGACCGCCGCGGATCAGCACGACCGAGTGCTCCTGCAGATTGTGGCCTTCGCCGCCAATGTAGGAGATGACTTCGTAACCATTGGTGAGCCGCACCTTGCAGACTCTGCGCATGGCGGAATTCGGCTTCTTCGGGGTTGTGGTGTAGACGCGGGTGCACACGCCGCGCTTTTGCGGGCACTTTTCCAGCGCCGGAACCTTGTTCTTGGCGACTTCGGCCACGCGCGGCTTGCGCACGAGCTGATTGATGGTAGGCATTCAAAAAATCCTCTGGCGGCGCATCCCGCCCAAATTTGCCGGAATACGCGGATTCCAGCCTTTCTATCTATCACACAAAACAGAGGCGCAAAGCAACCTTCTGCCGGAAAAGGACGGCGATTCTACGGGTTGACAAGCCAGCCGTCAACGACATTTTCAGGGATCGGAAAACAGCGGCGGGTTGTCGACTTGCGGCAGCGTCGAAAGGAACGATGTCCCCTACCGCCAAGCGAGCGAGCGAGAGGACAGCAATGCTCATGGGCGCGGAGGCGCCGGGTGACTGGCGGCCATCTGCCTTTGGTCATCTATCCTCTGAAAAAAAGCAGTGGACAGGAGGCGAAGAGGCGCGGTAACTTGACAGACACTGTTCGATGTCCTGCCGTAAAAGCGCCATGTGCTCCTGTGAATCCCCCTTGTCCGCCCGTTTGCGGCAGCTTGCCGACGCTGGATTGACGCGCCGACGGCGGCGACTGGACTCGCCAACCGCGCCGCGTGTGCTGGTGGAAGGGCAAGAGATGCTGGCTTTCGCCAGCAACGATTACCTGGGACTGGCGAATCATCCCGATATCGTTGCCGCGCTGGCGCGGGGCGCGCGCGAATGGGGCGCGGGCAGCGGCGCGTCTCATCTGGTCGGTGGGCATCTGCAACCGCACGCGACGCTGGAAAAGCGCCTTGCCGAATTTACCGGCTTCGCGCGCTGCCTTACTTTTTCGACCGGCTATCTTGCCAACCTGGCGGTCACGCCAACACTGGCGACGGGACGCGACGACGCCATCTTCGCCGACCGCCTGAATCACGCGTCCCTGATCGACGCCGCGCAACTTTCCCGCGCTCGCCAGCACCGCTATCCGCACGGCGACATGGCGGCGCTGGAACGCCTGCTCGCCGCGAGCGCGGCCAAAACGAAGGTCATCGTCAGCGATGCAGTTTTCAGCATGGACGGCGATCTTGCGCCGCTTGCGCAACTCTTCCAATTGGCGGAACGCTTCGATGCCTGGCTGGTAATTGACGACGCGCACGGCTTTGGCGTGATGGGGCCAAAGGGGCGCGGCAGTCTTGCCCATTGCGGCATTCCGCCGCATCCGCGCGTTCTGCTGATGGCGACGCTGGGCAAGGCCGCAGGCGTGGGCGGCGCCTTCGTCGCCGGGTCGGAAATTGCCATCGAATACCTGTTGCAAAAAGCCAGGGGTTATGTTTTCACCACCGCGCAACCGCCCGCCATCGCGGTTGCCGTGTTGAAAAGCCTGGAAATCATCGCGGCGGATGAAGCCAGACGCGCCCATCTGCAAGCGTTGATTCAGCAATTGCGGGCAGGCTGCGCCGCCTTGCCCTGGCGGCTGTTGCCTTCAGAGACCGCCATTCAGCCCTTGCTGCTGGGCGAAAACGACAAGGCGATCGCGCTTATGCAAGGACTCTGGCGGCGCGGCCTGTGGGTGGCCGCCATTCGCCCGCCCACCGTTCCGCCCGGCACGGCGCGTCTGCGGATTTCCCTTTCCGCCGCCCACAGCGCGGCGGACGTGGCGCGGCTCATCGACGCCCTGCGGGAAATGGCATGACCATCCCGCCCGCCTTTTTTCTCCCCGGCTGGGGATTCGGTTGCGGCCCCCTGAAGGCGGCGCTGGCGGCGCAAAGCCGTTGGCAGTGTGTGGATTTGCCGGGCTGCGATGCGCTCGCGGGCGCAAACGCGAGCGTGAACACGGATGCCCCTCCCGCGCATTTCGCGGCGGCAGTCGAGGCGCTCCTGGCGGCGTTGCCGCCGGTCTGCGCTCTGGGCGGTTGGTCGCTGGGCGGCATGTTGGCGCTGGCCGCCGCCGAAATCGCGCCGGAACGCATTCGGGCGCTGTTCCTCGTCGGCGCGACGCCCAGCTTCCTTCAGCGGGAAGGTTGGCCTTACGGACGCCCGCCGTTGGAATTGAAATCCTTTCAGGAAAAAATCCGGAAGGAAGGCGCGGCGCTGCTGCCGCGCTTTGCCGGGAGTTTTTGCCGGGGCGACGCGCATCCGCAGACTGCCCAATGGCTCGTGCAGAACGCCAGCCCGATGCCGCAGGCGGCGCTGGATGCGGGGCTTGTCTGGCTGGCGGAAGCAGATTTGCGCGCGGCGCTTTCTCGCGTAACCTGCCCCGTCACCCTGATGCACGGCGAAAACGATCCGCTGATTCCCGTCGCCGCCGCCCGCTGGCTTGCCAGGCGGCTTCCAGAGTCGCGCCTTGTCCTCATTCCGGGCAAGGCGCACGCGCCCTTTGCGCCGGACGCGCCCGCAAACGCCCGATTTCTGCGAGAATTGCCGTTCCCATGAAAATCGTCCGCTTTTCTTCTCCCCTGACCGCGCGTCAAGGATTGCCTTCCAAGCGTCTGGTGCGGCTGAACTTCGAGCGCGCCGCCAACACCTACGACAGCGCCGCGCGTGTGCAACGCTGGGTCTGCGCCCGGCTGATCGGCATTTTGCCGCCCACCCTGGTGCCCGCCATCATTCTGGATGCCGGTTGCGGCACCGGCTTCAGCCTGGAAATGCTCGGCTTGCGTTTTCCGGCGGCGCGGCGCATCGCGCTGGATTTTTCCCGCGCCATGCTTGCCCGCATCCGCCAACTGGAGTTCGGCGTCTGCGGCGACGTGGAGCACATCCCCCTGCGCGACGAAGTTGCGGGGCTTTACCTCTCCAACCTTGCCGCGCAATGGTGCGATCCGTCCGCCTTGAGCCGCGAAGCCTGGCGGGTGCTTTGGCCCAAGGGAACGCTGGCGCTTTCCAGTCTGGCGCCCGGCACCTTTCATGAACTGGATGAAATTTTCGCGCACGTCGACAATTACCCGCACACGCTGCCTTTCCAGACGCCGGAAAGCTGGCAGGCCGCGCTCTCCGTTGCCGGGTTTGGCAACATCAGGATTCACACCGAACCCTGCGTTGCCTATTATCGTGACCTGCGCAGTCTCATCCGGGCCATCAAGGCC
>JAITJU010000162.1 GCA_031278735.1 Zoogloeaceae bacterium | reverse complement strand
CATAAGACCAGCGCCTGACCGTTCCAGTTGTTGCCGTTCAGGAAGGAAAAGAGCGGCGCGGCGTTCGTGCCGTTGTAGCCGGGGCTGACGCTCTCGATGTTCACCCAGGCTTCCAGCGTGAAGTCGGAACGGCGCAGCGCCGGGGCGGCGCGGGAAAACCACACGCTCACGCCCGCGGTCCAGGCGGCGCACTGGCCGAATTCGGCGCGACCGCTCGGCTGAAACGCGACGGCGTTGTTCTTGTACCAGATTGCCCCGGTCACGGCGTCGTTGGCCTCGCCGTCGAAGCGCAAGAGATGCGTGGTGTAGCTGTCCTGCGCCGTGTCGTTCTCGATGGTGAAGTGCAGGTCTTCGTCGGCGACGGAAACGTTCGTGAGCGCAAACCGCGCGTTTTGCGGGTCGCTTTCGTCTTGCCGCGTCAACTCGCCGCCGGAGAGCCACGTCATGCCGGTTTCCAGATGGTGCAGGAGATGCGCGTCCGGGTTCCTTGCCGGGGTGTGCATTTCAAACCCGGCGTACCACCACGGGTCGGGCGAATCGGGGTTGTAGCCGACCCAGGCGACGATGCGGTGATTCAGATTCGGCGGCGAGACGATGGCCGTGAGCGCGTCTTCCCCCGGCAAGGCCACGACATAGCCGGAAAAGGCGTTCGTGAATTGGTGCGAAACGCCGGAAGGCAAGGGCATGTAGCCGCCATTGTAATAGGCTTCAATCGGAGACCCGTCGGGCGAGAGGACCACGAGCGTGCCGTTGGCGGCGAAGTCCAAAATCCCCGCGCCCTTGGGAAAGCCCGTGCCGTTGGCGGCGACGGTGCGGTAGGTATCGAACCGCGCCGTGAGTTCGGCGTCGGTTCCGCCCGCGATCGTGTCTCCCTGCGGCAATTGCCGCACGGCGCCGTCGAGGAGGACGAGGGGCTTGCGTTCGGACACGTCGATGCCCCGGTGTTAGAGAATCACCGGATCGTCGCGCACGGTCACGAGTTCCGTCGCGCTCTTCGCCTTGCCGAGGTGCTGCGAAATGTAGCCGTCGTTGCCGTCGTCGTCTTCGTCGAGCGGCGTCGCGATGACGCCGCCGGTGATGCCGAGCCAGTATTCGTTCCCCACGGCGAGACCGGAGAGGTTCGCGTTCACTTCGCCCAGGGGATAGATGGTCGCCGCGTTGCCGGAAGGCGTCGCCGCCGAGACAAAGCCGTCCGCCGACCGTCCGTTGGTGTTGTCCGCGAGCCGCGCGGAAAAGACGCCCGCGTCGGCGAAGAGATTCACGAACGCCCCGGCGGATAGCGCCTCTTTCGCCGTGGCGGTGAAGACGTTCGCGCCGATGCCCGAAGGCAGCAGGGTCACGTCGAGCTTGCCTTCCGAATTCAACGCGGCGATTCGCCCGGCGTCCGTCACGCCCGCGCTCGTCGCGATCGCGCTCTGCCGTTTCGTTTTGCCCGCCACGCGAGCCAGATACTTGTCCGTCATTTTGCCTTACTCCAGAAAAATCGGTTCAGCGGGGGAAAGCATCAGGCGCGACCCCGCCGTCGCCGCGCCCAGATACAAGTCGACCGTGCCGGAAGCCTCCGGCGGAATCTGCGTGAGCGCTCCGTTCTCGCCCAGCCACACCGGGCCGGGGGCGAGGTTGAGGCCGGAAGCGTCCAG
The DNA here is from genome assembly GCA_031278735.1 of Zoogloeaceae bacterium. Lineage (GTDB taxonomy): Bacteria > Pseudomonadota > Gammaproteobacteria > Burkholderiales > Rhodocyclaceae > Azovibrio. Next base: position 4,993 of record JAITJU010000162.1, on the reverse strand, counting down.
TTCGCCGTCGCTTTGCAGGGTGATGTCGCCCCCGGCTTGCGCCGCCGTGAGGGTTATGCCGACGAAGAAATCCACATGCGCCGCGTCCCGGCAATCCAGCGGCCAGACCTTGCCGTCCTCGTCTTCCCAGACCGCCTTCAGCGCGGACAAGGCCACCCCGGCCACGCGCCGGAAAATGATGGCCGAATCGTCCTCCTCCGGCGGGCAGGGGCAGGGGGCAACGCCGCCGCCGACCGAGGGACGCGGCGGCAAGGAACCGGAAAATCCCTTTCCGGCCTGATAAAGCCGCGTTACGCGCGCGCGCCGGGGACGCTGCGCCGCAAGGTCGGCAAGAATGAGTTCCCGCGCCCGCAAAAGCTCGCTCATCGAACGATAGGTAATCGTCCGGTCGGCAAAGCGAACCGTCAGTTCGCCGGCGGCAATCGCCCGCTCGATCACGACGAGGTCGTTTGTGGTAAAGGCCATCGATGCTCCTTGCTATGTGCGACCGAGATAGCGCGATTGCGACCGGCGCCGCGCCAATGGCGCCAATGGCGCGGGTTTCTGCGCTTCTGCCTTCACGGATTCCGCCGCGATGATCGGCGGTTCCGTCGCGCTCGCCATGCCGGGCAGGTATTGCCGCGCCAGCATCAGACCGCGCTCGACCTTCAATCCCACCATCGCGGCATAGGCATAGACCCGGCAATCGAGCGCCTCATTGCGCACCGACCTCGGCTTGACCCATTTGCGGGTTTCCCGCCCGCGCGTGTCGATGCTGGTCACCATCGTTTCCACGGTGGCTTGTATAAACCATTCTTCCTCGTATTCCATCGAGAAATGACAGCAACCCGGCTTGCCGTCCTCGATGGCGAAACGGCTGTAAATCGTTTCTTTCGCCGAATCGACGCCGATCAGCCGCACCACGTGCCCGCGAAACTTGCGCGACCGCGTAATCTTGCGCGGCCAGATCGGGCGCGCGCCTTCCTGCCCCTTGATCGCCCAGATGTTTCTCGCCGCGCGTGGCGTGCAGAATTCATAGACGTTTTGCGTTTCGTGCCCGGAGTCGACGCAGACGCCAATCACCCGCAGCATCCGACCGTCCTCGGTCTTGAAACGGGCGCTGGCCAGCGCGTCGTCCAGCATCGTCCATACTGCCGCCTCGCCGGTATTGCCGCGCAGAATCCGCGGATGTATGCCCCACGATTCCGCGCCCGCGCCCCAGCCGACGAACTCGATTTCCAGCCGGTCGCCCTGCACATCCACCCCGGCGGTAACGCAGATCACGCCGGCGGGCAAGGTATCGACGTCATAATTCTGGCGTTTTTCCAGCAGCGTGTTCGATTCGACACAGACGCCCGCCTCGGCGAATGGTTCGCCCATCGAGGTGTTCCACCAGGCCTTTTCTTCTTCCGGGTTGCCTTTGGCCGCGTAATAATCCGCCGCCACGTCCGCGAAAGTCCGCCAGGGCGAATAGAGTTCATTGAGATGAAAGCCCGGATATTTGCCTTCCGGGTTTTCCGCGATCCATTCGCCCGCTTCCAGCATTTCCCGCTTGTGCTTGTGCTCGATCAGCGCGCCGCATTCCGGGCAGCGCGGCATCGCGGTTTCCGGGTCGTCGCCGGAGATGCTGACGTTCTCCCATTTCAGGACGTGCCGGTGTCCGCAATGCGGACAGGGAACGTGATACCGGCGCTGGTCGCTCGCCAGAAAAGCGCGTTCGATGCGCGACGCCCCGGCGACCGTCGGCGTCGATACCATCACCATTCGCCGCCGCCGCCGAAAAGTGATGGCGCGCTTTCGCGCCAGATTCACCGGATCGCCCTCACTGCCCGCCGAAGGCGGATAACGATCCACCTCGTCGCAGAGGACGATGCGAATGGGACGCGAGGCCAGACCCGCCGGCGCGTTCGCGCCCACCATCGTCACATGCCCGCCGGGAAAATTCTTTTTCAGAATCGTGTTGTTCGAATCACGGCTCTTGGCGTCACTGACCTTGCCGGAAATGACCGGAGTATCCCGAATCATTGGCGAAAGCCGATCCTTGGAAAAGGTTTCCGCCATCTCGACCGTTGGCTGCACCATCAGAATCGGGCAGGGATCGACATGAATGTGATAGCCGATGATCGCCTTCAAAATCGACGTTTTGCCAATCTGCGCCGACGACATCAACGCCATTTCGGTCATCTCCTCATGAAAGGCGTCCATGATGCCGCGCTGATACGGCGCGCGCGCCGACGAATACTTGCCGGGTTCGGCGGAATCCTCCGCCGAAAGATGAAGATATTCATCCGCCCAGCGGCTGATCGAGAGCTTCGGCGGCGGCGCGGCCAGCCTCGCCGCCCGCAGGATCGCCCGCATCAGGCTCGGCTTCATCATCGTCATTGTCCTTGGGCTTCCAGTTCGAGAGTTCGGAGAGCGCCTCATAAATCATGTCGGCGAGAATCCCCGCCGCCTGACGCTCGCTCCGTCCGGCAACCTCCGGCGCGGCGCGCTCCGGGATGTTGAGCAACTTCGCCCGGAAAGCGCCTATCATGTCCGACCAAGCCCGCTCCGCGGCGGCGACCTCAATCAGCTTCTCCTCCCGCTCGGCAATGTCGATTTCGATTTTTTCCGCCTGAAGGCGGGTAAGCCGGGTTCTCTCCGTCAGCAAATCGCCCGATTCCCCATCCAGCATCGCCTTTAGGCGCCGGATATAGCCGACAACAGACGGAACGACTTCATACTGCCCCCGGCTCACCGGTTTCGGGATAACCCCTTCTTTCACAAGCTGCTGGACACGGCGCGGCGTCATGTCCAGCAATTCAGCAATTTCTTCAACAGACTGGATCATGATCCTTCTCGATTGATGAACGAAATTGATGAACGAAACGAAACCCGATGAAATTCCCCGTAACTAGCGAAATTCCGCGAGGTTCCCCGCCCACGCTTCCCTGAACCCCTAGGGTCCCTTGCATTGCGTGGAAAGGAATGGTCAGCTTGCCCATAGAACATAGAATCGTCCAAATTCATGCGATAACGTCCAAGGGCATCCAGCACTTTATTACGGTAACTTTTACGGTATGTCCAAAATTCAAAAACACGAAAGCGGCTATTCATGCGGCTTGTGGCGGATACTTCGATTGAGCCCATCAAAGGACGCCTACGGCATCCGCGCTATCCTTCACCGCCCTGAAGGGCAAGGCTTGCCGCGCGCCAAGTCACACCGTCCAGCTTAAGCGAAAAAAAAGCCGCTTGTCATTAGCGGCGGCGGACAACAAAAAGCCCGCGCGACGGCGGGCAGGGGAAAAGTCTTGAAAGCCAATACTGGCGCGGGTTTCATGGGATTTTCAGGCAACAAAAAACCCGCCTGTTTACACATGGGCGGGTTCTGGGCGCACTTCTGAGAATCATAAATTAAGGGCTATTTTAGGGGGTAAAACCCGGAATGTCAAGAAAAATTTTACATTTTCTTAGTTCTAGTTTGATTTATTCACACACGGTGAAGTCCGGGATATATGCCAATGACACAATGTCGAATGCGTTTGTCCTGTAATCGGATTTTGAAAAAACGCTTGCATTTATCTCAAAATGAGATAAAATAGAACACATGAAGATCATCAGCAACCGCCGCCTGCGCGAATTTTCCGAACGTTTCCCGGAAGCAGATATGCCATTGCAGGCATGGCGAAAGGTCATGGAAAAATCGGAATTCCCGCACTGGGGTGCGTTGAAAGCCGTTTTTCCTCATGCGGACAAGGTGGGAGACAAGGTTGTCTTCAACATTGGCGGCAACAAGTTCAGAATCGCGGCGGGCATTTCATTTGCCGCTCAAATCCTCTGGATCAAGGCCGTGATGACACACGCCGAATATGACAAAGGAGCATGGAAAACATGAGCGCGAACGTCACACGCGAATACAACGACATCGCCAGGGCATGGAGCGTGCTGCATGACGCGCTTGGGCTGTCCGAGCGCATCCGCGACGAGGCGCACTACCGGCGGCTTGCGGACTTCGCCGAATCCATCGCCGATGCCCTGCCCGACGACGCGAATGAACCGCTTTGGGGATTGGTTGAAATCATTGCCGGACAAATCAACGATTATGAAGCCCGGCGCTGCCCGATGCCGGAAGCGTCCGGGACGGACATGCTGCGCTTTTTCATGGATCAGCACGGACTGAAGCAATCCGATCTCGCGGAAATCGGCAGTCAGGGCGTGGTATCCGAGATTCTGGCGGGCAAGCGCGATCTGAATCTGCGCCAGATTCACGCATTGGCTGCCCGTTTCGGGGTGTCCGCCGCTGTTTTCGTCTAATCCACGGCTACGATTCCGGCGCGCTTGACATCCTCCCCGCCCTGAAGGGCGAGGTTTGCCGCGCGCCGGGTCAAGAAATTTTTTTCAAAACTTCAAAAAAGCCTGGACAAAGTACTGGAATCCCGTATAATTCAATCCTGGAAACCGTAATCGAAACCGCCGATTTTTCCCGTGAGGCCGCGCGCTTCTGGAGCGAAGACGAGCACGATGCGTTCATTGACTGGATCGCGCAAAACCCTGACGCAGGGGATGTCATTCCCGGAACGGGCGGGGCGCGAAAAGCGCGTTGGGGAAGGGCGGGTTCCGGGAAGCGCGGCGGGGTGCGGGTGATTTATTTCCACCGTGCCGCGGACGGAACGGTAACGCTGATTGCGATTTACGCTAAATCCGCGCGGGAAAACATGCCGCGCGACGAAATAATCAGGAGAAAATCATGAATGATGAGAACGAAAAATCCCTGAAGGACATGGATATTGAAGCCGTGGCGTCCGCAATCGAAGCGGACGCCGGGCGGGAAATCCCTTACCTGCGCCGCTCGCTGGCGGACGCCAGGAATGGAATATTCGCCCGCGTCACGACTCCGGCGCAGATCGCGCTGCGTGATGCGCGGAAAAAAGCGGGAATGACCCAGCGGGATTTTGCGCAAGCGATCGCCACGCCGATTGCCACCCTGCGCGATTGGGAGCAGGGGCGTTTCGAGCCTCCCGGAGGCGTGCTCTGC
>JAITJU010000007.1 GCA_031278735.1 Zoogloeaceae bacterium | reverse complement strand
CGCCTTGTCGAACGTGACGCGGATCTTCAGTTCGCCGTCGTCGCCGTAGAGCGCGGCATTGTGCAGGGCTTCAAAACGCAAGCGGTCACAGGCGTCCGAGGCGTTGGAAATCAGCTCGCGCAAAAAGATTTCCTTGTTGCTGTACAGCGAATGAATCATCAGATTCAAAAGCTGTTTCACTTCGGTTTGGAACCCGAGCGTTTCCTTGCTGGCGGTCATGCGGCTTCTCCTTCAAAAAAGATGAGAGAGGAAATGGGGGCGCGCGCGAAAATTTCAACCCTCGCAAAGAACGAGGACGCTTAACCGCGCTCACGCGCTTTTCTGAAAAAACACCCGCGTCCCGGCAGGCGCGCGGCACCGGCAAGGTTCCTCCGCAGGCGCCCAGGCGTGGGCATACAGAATTTCGACGCGGGCGGGGAATTTGCCGTCCTGCCGCTTTGCGCGGCAGTCCTCATAGCGCCGCAGCAGTTCTTGCCACCGCAAGCGGTTCGCGCCCTTGCCCGCGGCGGGAAAGAACAGATCCGGCGCGATGGCGCGCAGGTCGGCAAACAGAGTGCCGAGCCGGGTGTAGGTGAGCGTGATGTTTTCCGTATCCGTCACCGAATCGACAAAGCCGGTATGCAACAGCAAATTGCCCAAGGCGTGCGGACCGAGGCAGGGTAGCGTCGTCTCCGGGACATCCAGCCCGGCGCGCAGTTCCTGCGCGGCACCGGGGCCGAAAGCGGAAAGCATCAGCAGGCCGCCGGGACGCAAAACGCGCCGCGCTTCCCGCAGGCTCCGCGCCCAGTCATGCCGCCAGTATTCAAACAGGTTGGCCCAAATCAGATCGACGCTGCCGTCCGGCAAGAGCAGTTTGTCGTTGTCGGCGGCGGCAATGACCGTTGCGCTTTCGTTCTCCCCCATGCACAGACAATGGGCGGCGGGATAGCGATCGCTCAGGTCGGCGGCGCGCCCCAGCGCCAGAATGCGTCGGGGCAAAAGACGGACGCAGGCCAGACGCGCCCGCATCCGCGCTTCGATTTCACGCGGAAGAAAATCCCTTTCGCCTCGTTCACGCGCACCGCGAAGATGGCGTTTCAACAGCGCGCGATCAACGGCGGCGTCCATCCCCTAACAGGCATTCAATCCCAAGCGCGCAAACAAGGCGTCATCGCGCTCGGCATCCGCATTGTCCGTGGTCAGCAGGCGCGCGCCATAAAACATGGAGTTGGCGCCCGCCAGAAAGCAGAGCGCTTGCAATTCATCGCTCATGTCCTCGCGCCCGGCGGAAAGGCGCACATAGGATGACGGCATGATGATGCGCGCGACGGCAATGGTGCGCACGAATTCAAAGGGATCGAGCGGCGGCAATTCGCCGAAAGGCGTGCCCGGCACCGGCACCAGATTGTTGATGGGCACGGATTCGGGCGGCTTGTCCAGATTGGCGAGCTGCGCCAGCATGGCGGCGCGGTTCTTGCGCGATTCACCCATGCCGATGATGCCGCCGGAGCAGATGTTGATGCCGGCGTCGCGCGCCTGGGCAAGCGTGTCCAGACGATCATCATGCGAATGGCTCTGAATGACCCGCCCATAAAATTCCCTGTCGGTATCCAGATTGTGATTGTAGTAATCCAGCCCCGCAGCCCGGAGTTTTTCCGCCTGCCCCTCCTTCAGCATTCCCAGGGTGACGCAGGTCTGCAACCCCAGCGCCTTGACCTCGCGCACCATGTCGAGAATCTTTTCCAGATCCGCTTCTTTCGGGCTGCGCCAGGCCGCGCCCATGCAAAAACGCGACGCGCCCCTGTCTTTCGCGGCTTTCGCCGCCGTCACCACTTCCGCAAGCGGCATCAGGCGCTCGCGCTCCACATCGGTCGCGTAACGCGCGGATTGGGAACAATAACTGCAGTCTTCCGAACAACCGCCGGTCTTGATGGAAAGCAACGTTGATCGTTGAATGTCGTTGGGATTGAAATGCCGACGGTGTATACTCTGCGCTCGCCAGAGCAAATCCATGAACGGCAGTTCGTAGAGCGCGAGGACTTCCGCCACGCTCCATTGGCGACGAACGGCACCGGTCGATTCCGGGGGAACGCGCGCGGCGGGATGGCTTGTCGCGGCAATGGTTTTGGCAACGTGCGTCATGGAAAATCCTGCAACAATATTTCGATTCATTCTGTCCCCCTATCGGAGGAAGCGCGCATCATCAGGCGGTCGCACGGTCTTGTCAACCGTGCTGGACGCCTTGCTGCCTCCGCTGTGCCTGTTGTGCGGCGCGCCCTGCGCTGCGGATGACGCAACGCTCTGCGCGCAGTGCCGGGGCGATCTGCCCGCACCGCCCGCCGCGCATTGCCCGCATTGCCTGCTGGAAACCGCTTACGGCGAGCCTTGCGGAGCCTGTCTTGCCCATCCGCCGCATTTCGACCGCGCCTTCACTTTGTATCGCTATGACTTTCCGATCAATCGTCTGGTGCAGGATTTGAAGTACCACGCCCGTTTTGCGCTCGCCCGCCGCTGGGGGGAACAACTGGCGGAAACAAGCGCGGACTTTCCGGCAGACTGCGTTGTGCCCTTGCCCCTGCACCCGGAACGCCTCCGGGAGCGCGGCTACAATCAGGCGCTGGAAATCGCCCGCCACTGCGCCCGCGTCCGCCGTCTGCCGCTGGATGCGGCCAGCCTGACGAAATGTCGCGCCACGCCGCCGCAAGCCAGCCTGAGCCTGAAAGCGCGGCAACGGAACCTGAAAGGCGCTTTTGTTTCCTGCCGCGATTTTTCCGGTCAGCGCGTCCTCCTCATCGACGACGTGCTCACCACTGGCGCAACCGCCAACGAGGCCGCCCGCGTCCTGAAACTGCACGGCGCCGCCCGCGTCGCCGTCGCCACCGTCGCCCGCGCCCTGCGGCGTTGACCCATTTCGTCCTTCTGTTATCTGTTCGCTGTCCCCTGTCCTCTGATCGCCAGCGCCGATTCCTGCAAGGCAATCAGGCGGCGAATGCCGCCTTGCGCCAGGTCGAGGAGGGTTTCGAATTGGGGGCGGGTGAAGGGCGCGCCTTCCGCCGTGCCCTGAATTTCGACGATGCCGCCGCGGCTGGTCATGACGATATTCATATCGGTATCGCAGGCGGAATCTTCCGCGTAATCCAGGTCCAGCACGGGGTTGCCGCCGACCATGCCGACGGAAACGGCGGCGACATGTTCCCGGAGCGGATGGACGCTCACCTTGCCCGCCGCAAGCAGACAGGCGCAGGCGTCATGAAGCGCGATCCAGGCGGCGGTGATGGCGGCGCAGCGTGTGCCGCCATCGGCCTGCAGCACGTCGCAATCCAGCGTAATCTGGCGTTCGCCCAATTGCGCGAGATCGGTAACGGCGCGCAGGGCGCGTCCTATCAGGCGCTGGATTTCCTGCGTGCGCCCGCTTTGCCTGCCCTTGGCGGCCTCCCGCGGGGATCGGCTGTGCGTGGCGCGCGGCAACATGCCGTATTCCGCCGTGACCCAGCCTTGTCCCTTGCCGCGCAAAAAGGAAGGGACGCCTTCCTCGATGCTGGCCGTGCACAGCACACGGGTACCGCCCATTTCGATGAGCGCCGAGCCTTCGGCGTGGACGGCGTAATGGCGGAGGAGGGTGACGGGGCGCAATTCGTCGGCGGCGCGCTGGCTGGGACGCATGAGGACTCCTTATTTTCGGAAGCTGATTTTGTCGATGGCGGCGCGGATTTCATCAATGGCGCGCTCGATTTCATCATCGGAAAGTTCGGATTTGTAACCAGGGTCGCGTCCGAATTCTTCCATGCGGGTGGTAAATTCGCTCGGCCCCATGCTCAGCGTGGAGACGATGCTGGGCGAGCGTTCCTCGTAATCTTCTTCCCAGCGCACCGTAATCAGGGAAAGGTTGTCGCCTTGCGCGCCGCCCCATTCTTCGGCTCTGTCCATCATTTGCGAGGCAGCCCGCACCAGATCGGAATGTTGCAGGGATTGCGCCATGATGTCGCCGGGCGTGACGCCCCAGAGACCATCGGTGCACAGCACCAGCAGATCGCCGGAATGGAGCGGCGTCTTGCGCGAGCATTCCACTTCAGGCGGATGCGATCCGCCCAGACAACTGTAGACCTTGTTGCGTTCCGGATGCGTTTCCGCCTGTTCCCTTGAAATCATGCCCTCATCGAGCAGCATCTGCACCTGGGAGTGATCGCGGGTCTGACTGGCGATGCGCCCCTGGTGAATCAGATAGAGACGAGAATCCCCCGCGTGCGCCCAATAGGCGATATTCTCCTGAATCACGCAGGCGACGATGGTGGTGCGCGGCGAATCCTTGAGCCTGTGCGCTTCGGAATAGGCGGAAATGGCGTGATGCGCGTTGTTGATGTGTTTTTGCAGGAACCAGAAAGGGTCTTCCAGCATGGTTCGGGCTTCCTGCTGAAAGGCGTTCGCCAGGGTCTGCACGGCGATTTGCGCGGCGACTTCACCGTAATAGTGTCCGCCCATGCCGTCGGCGACGACCAGGAGCAGCGCGTCGCGTGAATAACAATAGGCCAGACGGTCTTCGTTATTCTTGCGTTGACCGCGGCGGCTTTCCTGGTAGATGGTGAATCTCATGAGCTTCTGGCAAAAAGGCGAGCAAACCAGGAGGCCGGGCGCGCGGGTTTGATGGGGGGCTTGCCGCTTTCCAGCAAGGCTTTTTGCAG
>JAITJU010000163.1 GCA_031278735.1 Zoogloeaceae bacterium | reverse complement strand
CCAGAGGCGGCGTCCCGCGTGAAAATGCCGCAGGACGGCGTCAAGTTCGGCGTGACGCCCCTCGTCATCCAGCGCGGCGATTTCCGCCGCCGTCCAGCCGATCAGCGCGGTCGCCAGCGCCGCCTTGACCCGGCGCGTATCCTGCGGCAGCAGCAAGGCATGGAGCAGGCAGTTTATCTCCCGCGCTTCCGCGCTGGCAAAAACGCTGGTCTGCGTCAATTCCGCCGCCTGCAATCCCACGACGGCCAGCGCCCGCTTCATCAGGCCGCTCTGCGCGTGGGTGCGCACCAGCACCGCCATGTTTTTCGCGGTCAACGCCATACCCTGCTTGCGAACGCGTCCTTGCCGGGCCTCGTTCAGCAGGCGGGCGATTTCTTCCGCCGTTGCCGCCGCCGCCCGTTGTTCCGCTGTTTTTTTGTCCAGCGCCCCGTCGCCCGCGGGCAATTGCCAAAGCTGCCATGGTTTGCGGGCGGGTACGCTGGCGTCAAAAAAATCCGGCAAGGGTTTTTCGCCGCGCTCGGCATTCTGAAAGCACAGGTTTTTCAGCATGAAAGCGCGAGGATTGGCGGAAAACAGGCGATTCAGGCCGGTCAAGACGCCGCAGGCGGAACGCTGGTTCTTGTTCAGGCTAAAGCGGCGCTCTGGCGCGACTTGCGCGCGCATCGTCAGATAGGTATGCAAATCCGCCATTCGGAAACTGAAAATGGCCTGTTTGGGATCGCCCACCAGAAACAGCGCCGCGTCCTTCTCGCCTTCAGCGCCGTAAATGCGCTCGAAAATACGCGCCTGCAGCGGGTCGGTATCCTGGAATTCATCGATCAGGGCGATCGGATGGCTTTGCCGCAGGCGCGCCGCCAACTGCTGGCCACGCTGTCCGTCGCGCAGGGCGCGATCGAGGTTGGACAGCATGTCGTCGAAATCCACCTGGCGCAGACGCCGTTTCGCCGCCGCCAGTTCTTCTGGAAACGCGGCGAGAAATTCCCGGTACAGGACCAGCCGTTCGCCTTCCAGTCCGGCCTGCCGTTCGGCGTCGCGCTGGCGCAACGTTTCCGCCAGCGCGAAAAACGCGTGTTCCGGCGGCGATCGACCATTTTTTGTCCATTCGCCCAGAACGCTCTGGCAGAAGTTTTTCATTTTTCCTGTCAACGTCGCGCCATCAACGGACGCAGCGGACAGATAGGCATCCCATTCTTTTGCCCCGCGCGCCGGATCGCCGGGCTTGAAATGCCGCCGGTTCAGGGCGCCCTCTTCGCAGCTCGCTTCCAGAACGGCGACGATTTCGTCGCGCCCGGCCCGCCAACATTCCTTGGCCGCCGCGTGCGCCTTGGCAAACGCCGCCTCGGACGCAGCCGCCGCTTCCGGCCAGATCGCGCGCGCCAGCGGTTTTTGCAGGGCGCGACGGGCAAGGCGGAAAAACGTCTCCGGGCTGAATTTTTCCGCCGCCAGCGCGGCCAGCAGCGCAGGCGAAAGTTTATCCCGCGTCATTGTCCGCCGCCAGTAATCGGCGATGGTTTCCCGCAGCAGGAGATCATTGCCGCTCCCGGCGTCGGCAAATTCCTGCGCAAAAGGTTGACCGGCGGCAAAGGGCGTGTCGCGGAGCGCGCGCTGGCAAAAGCCGTGCAGGGTGAAAATGGCGGCCTCGTCAAAGGAAACGAGGGCGCGGCGCAGGCATGTTTGCATCGCGGCGCGGCTTTTGCCTTTTTTTTCCAGCGCGGCGACCAGCAAGGGAATGAACGGGTCATCGGCGTGTTCGCCGGATTCCAGGAATGCCTCTGCCTCCAGCAGTCGCCGCCGTACCCGCTCTTTCAGTTCGGCGGTCGCGGCGCGCGTGAAGGTGAGGATCAGGATTTCGCCAATGGCGCGCTCCTGTTCCAACACAAAACGCAGCGTCAGCGCGCAGATTGCCCAGGTCTTGCCCGTGCCCGCCGAGGCTTCGATCAGCGTCTTGCCGCCGGAAAGCGGGCAATCGAGCACATTCAGCGCGTTCATGACAAGGGGCGATCCAGCGTCAGGTCTTCCTGCGAGGCCGGATCCTCAATGGGTTCGAGATGGGTGATGACGTGCGCGCGCGGGATGGCGCGGCGGATTTCGGCTTCGATTTGCTCTGCCAGATCGTGTCCCTGTTTGACGCTCCAGGCGCCCGGCGTCAGCACGTGCAGGGAGATGAAAACGCGGGACGCCGCTTCACGGGTCAGGAGCGCGTGGAATTCTATGCCCTGTCCGCGCCAGGTTTTCAGGACGGCCTCGATCTGCGCCTGTTCTTCGCGCGGCAGGGCGCTATCCATGAGACCGGCGACGGAACGGCAAAATATCCGCGCGCCCGCCCACAGGATATGCAGGGCGACGAGAAGAGCGACGAGCGGGTCCAGCCACAACCAGCCGGAAAACGCCACTGCCGCGACGCCGACGATAACGCCGACGGAAGTCCAGACATCCGTCATGAGGTGGCGCGCGTCCGCCTCCAGCGCGACGGCGTGATGCTTTCGCCCTTGGCGCAGGAGCAGGCGCGCGACAAAAAAATTGATCAACGCGGCCAGGCCGGAAGCCAGCAGGCCCGCATCCACCGCCAGGAGCGCCGCCGGATGCACAAAACGCCGTATCGCCGCCCAGCCTATGCCCAGCGCGGCCAGCAGAATCAGCGCGCCCTCGAAACCGCTGGCGAAATACTCGGCCTTGCTGTGACCGTAAGCGTGTTTTGCGTCCGCGGGCTGGGCGGCAATGACGAGCATCCACAGCGTCATGCTCGCGCCCGCAAGATTCACCAGCGATTCGAGCGCGTCCGACAGCAGCCCCACCGAGCCGCTGACGCGCCAGGCCCAGGTTTTCAGGGCGATGACGGCAAGCGCCGTTGCGATGGAAAGCCATGCCCAGCGCCGCAGGCCGACGCGGCGGACGTCATTCATGACGCGCCCCCTTCTTCCGCCTGCGGACATGCTGTTTGCAGATGCGCCTGCAGGGGCGTCAGCAGGCGCGTTCGCCAGCGCGCGAACTCCGCGCCCAGCGGGTCGCCCGTTTGTCCGCGCAAGGCCAGCGTCCACCAGTCGTCTTTTTCGGGTACGCTTTTTTCGTCATGGTCGCTGCCTTGCCATGCGACACGCGCCGCGCTCTCGTTTTTCGTCATCCACGTCCAGGCGGTGCGGGGATAAAAAGGCAGCGGCGTCGTCTGCCCATGCCGCCACGCCGCCAGCCAGTCCGCCAGCAGGACGTGGGGCGTGTCGACCGGCGAAAAAACGAAAACGTCGTCCAGCGCGACATGGCAGGTTGACAGCGCGGCGCGGCCATTTTCCCGCGCCCACGCGTTGAGGCAAAGATGTTCCAGCCAGGCGTCCAGATAATCCCCCGGTTTGGCGTTCGCGCAGCGATAGCGCAGAAAGCCGCGGGAGAATTCCGGCGCAAAGCCGCGCAGAACGCCGCTCAACGCAAAATCTTCCACGCTGAATTCAAAGTCCAGCAAGGCGTTTTCCGTTTGTCCGTACTCCAGACGCAAGGGCATGAGCTTTTCGACGTAAGCGACGAGGGTCTGGATTTCGCGGGCAACCAACGTTTCGCCCCACGATCCGCCAGGGTATTCCACGCCGCTCATTGCCCGTTGACGCAGGGCTGCCGCGTCTTCACCCGCCAGAGCGGCGGGCAGGAGACGCGCCATCAGCGCGTAGCGGGAAAAAGGGTCTGCCGCCAGCGGCTCGATGTCCTCGATTTCCTCGGCGACATCCGGCAGGACAAGATGCAGCCCATCCTGCAAGAGCGCCCGGGCCGGATGCCGGAAAAACGCCCGCATTCTTGTCAAGGTCGCCTGCGTCAAAGTCTCCTGCCGCGCTGCGGACGCAGCCAGCGGCGCGGTGAAGAACAGTCTGTCGTTTTGCGTCTCCGCCGCCTCGCGCCGCCAGGCGTCGGCATATTCCTGATGAAAACTCGCCAGGCGCGCGTCCTGTTTATCGGCGACGCTGAAATAGACCGGCGAAAACGCCTGCAATGGATGTTGCAGCCGCAAACGTTCGGGCGGACAGCCAACGGCGCGGCAGCAGAATTCCAGAAGCTCCGCCGCCAGAAGCGAAGGCGGCGAGGGACTGTCGTCCCGCTGGCTTTTGCCGGTGTAGCTCAAATACAGGCGGTCGCGGGCGGCCAGCACGAGATCGAGAAACAAATTGCGCGTATCGAACCGTTGCCGACGATCGCCGGGACG
>JAITJU010000150.1 GCA_031278735.1 Zoogloeaceae bacterium | reverse complement strand
AAGAGGTTTGCAGCGATGGAACTGACGGCAAGGGCGGGTCTGAAGGCCGCCAACCTCTCTTTCTGGAGGCGCTTCGCTTGTACTGTAGCCCGGCAAACACCCGAGCGCGATGACAAATGTATTCATGCGATTGCCCTGGGGGCACACCCCGGCTTCCCATATTGTGCTACCATGACGTTCAAGAAAAAGATGCCCAAAACAAGGTATTTGTTGCTGGAATCCCATCAACCTGCTGGAAATTGTCATGTTAACTGCCCTTCGCCGTCTTCCCCTCGCGCAACAAACCCTGGTTGGGATATTGCTGATCTGTGTCGTTGCGGCTGTGATATTTTCTTTCATCTTGTCGGCATATACCCGCAACACGGCGCTGGAGGAAAGCCAGAACACGCTGAAGACGCAAACCGACCTGATCGCCCGTACCCTCGAATACGCCGAGGAGAGCATGAAACAGGACGCGCTGACGGCGCTCGAACAGTTCGAGCGCGAATTGCCGTCGGCCCGGCTGTCCGGCAATACCGTGGAAATCGCGGGCGCGGCGCGGCCAGAGTTGATGTTCGGCAATGTCCGCGGCATCGGCAATCAGGCGTTCCTCCTGGGCTACAAGGCGCGCAACCCTGCCCATGATGTCGCCTTTTTGCTGCGGGACGGAAACGACATCTATCGCGCGACGACCCTGCTCAAGGATACGGGCGGGCGCTACCGCGACGGAGAACGGGTCGCGGACGACTACGCCCGTTCCTTGCTGGAAGGCAAGCTGTATCTCGGCGCCATCCAGCGTTCCGGGAAAATGTACGCGCTGGCGGCCAAACCCCTGAAGGATGAAAGAGGGGAGGTCATCGGCGCAATCACGACGCGCGTTTCCATCGAGGAAAACGTCAAAACGCTGAAGGAACGCCTGGGTTCCATCGCCATCGGCAAGACGGGGTATCCGTTCATCATCAGCGAGGCCGCGGGAGACAGCAAGGAGGCGCGTTTTGTCATGCATCCCCAGTTCGAGGACAAGAACATCAGCGAGGTGGACGCGCAATTCCGGGCGGTGTTGACCACCATTCTCGAACAGAAAAACGGTTTTCTCTCTTACGCCTGGCAAGAGGCGGATGGCCGTTCCCGGCAGAAGATCGCGGTGTTCGACAGGATACCCGAATTGCGCTGGATTATCGTCGCTTCCGCGCCGGAGGATGAATTCACCGCGCCCTATGACAATATTCGCCGATTGTTGCTGCTGGGGCTTGCGATTACCGTGATCTTGCTGGTCGTCTGCCTTTTCTGGCTCATCCGCTGGCAATTGCGCCCGATTGATCGCGTCGCGCGGGAACTGACGTACATGGGGCGCGGGGATCTGACGCATCAGGTGGAAATCCGCCCGGATTCGCGCAACGAAATCGACGGCCTGGCCTTGCGCGTCAATGAAACCCGCAACGCCATGAAGTCCCTGGTCGGCGCGATCCGGGGATCGGCGGAAAAAGTGACGGAGTCCGCCGCCGACGCTTTCGAATCCTTGCGCCAGCTTTCCAGCAGCATTACCGGGCTGGCATCCTCTTCGACGCAGATGAACAGCAGCATCGAGGAGTTCTCTTCCGCGATCGAGCATATCGCCCAATCGGCCAACGCCGCGCACGACCGCGTATCGGACGCTGTAAACAAGGTTGAAAACGGCAAACAGGTTGTTGGTCAGGTCATTCATTCGATACAGGCCATCGAAACGCGCGTGCAGTCCTCGCTGTCCGAGGTTGAAACCCTGACGGAACATTCGCGCCAGATCGAAAAGGTCGTGGCCACCATCAGCACGATTGCCGGGCAGACCAATCTTCTTGCCCTGAACGCCGCCATCGAGGCCGCGCGCGCCGGGGAAGTCGGGCGCGGCTTCGCGGTGGTGGCCGACGAGGTGCGCAAGCTGGCCGAGCAATCCGCGCATTCCGCCGATGAAATCGGCAGTATCCTGGGGCAGGTGACGACCGGCGTGACGGCCGTGCGCGCCGCCATCAGCGAGGTAGTAAACGAAACGCGAAACGGAACGGAATTCTCCGGCGTGGCGGGCGTTGCCCTGGAAGCGATCGACAGCATCACCCGCGACATCGCCAGCGCCGTGACCAGCATCGCCGAAGCTACCCGTCAGCAGGTTGCGGCGTCCCAGATGATGACGCAACAAATCAACGCCTCGGCGGAAGCAACGGAAGAAACCGAAAACGTTACCCGCGACGTGTCGCAAAACGCCGCCGACCTGAAAACAGAAGCGGAAAAACTGAACCGCGAGGTCGGGCATTTCGTGGTGGAATGAGACCGACCGACCACAAGAATAAAAAAACCACTTGAAAATCAGTCGGTTGAGGAGTTTCAGGGTATTGACTTGGAGGCGCGAGCCGGAGTCGAACCGACCTACACGGATTTGCAATCCGGTGCATAACCGCTTTGCTATCGCGCCTTAATGGATTGATTTTTAATGTTTTGTTTTTCTAGCGGGATAATCGGGTGATTGTGACCTGATTCGGGCGGCGTGTCAAATCCATCCACACCATCCACACCCAAGAACCTGTTCAAGGTCTTTTGAGAAGGGAGGCATGGAAAGGCCGGAGACGAATTGCGGGCTGGCGTCGAGCAGTCGCTTGCCATTCCTCCATGTCCGTCGACTTTTTTTCGTCCAGGCAAGGCTGCGCTCGACAATCCTGCGCCGGATGCCGGATACCGGATACCTTTCCGCCCGCCGCGAACAGTTTTTTTGCGCGCGCTTTTTTCATTTCAACCGGGCTTGCGACTTGCGGGCGGCTCACACCTGCATATTCATCACGTCCTGATAGGCGCTGACCAGGCGGTTGCGCACTTGCACCATTTCCTGAAAGGAAATGGAGGCGGTTTGCAGGGCGATCATGACTTCGTGCAGGCTTTGTTCGCTGTTTCCGGCGGCAAGATTTTCCGCCATCTGCGTCGCCTGCTTTTGCGCGTCATTGACCTGATCAATGGAGTTTTTCAGCACCTGCGCGAAATTGACGTCGCCCGCCGCGCCCGTCCCGGCGGCTTTCGCGCTGCCGCCCGCCGCCTGCGCAGCGGTGCTGTGCAGGAGATTCAGCATTTGTTCTATGCCTTTGTTGTCCATGGCGAAAACTCCAATCAATTTGTGCTGGCCGATCTGCGGGGCCATCAGCAAATTCCAGGCCAACGCGCGCTATTCCTGAAGATGGCCTTCTTCCTTGTATTGCTTCAGCTTGTAGCGCAAGGTGCGGTCGGAGATGCCCAGGCGCTCGGCGGTCGCCTTGCGGGAACCGTGAACTTCCGCCAGCGTCTTCAGGATATGTTCCCGCTCTAGATCCTTCATGTTGCTATTATCGGCGATTTTTTCCGTATTCTGTTGTTTTTCTTCCGACCGCGCCGGGAGGGATGGGGAAGACGCGAGATTCATCGCCATTGATTCCACGCCAATGATTTTTCCAGGGGCAAGAATCATGGCGCGTTGCAGAGTGTTTTCCAGTTCGCGCACGTTGCCGAACCAGGGATGCGCGGTCAATGCGGTTTCCGCCTCTGCCGAGAGGGAAATCCCGGCGCGTCCGATGGCGGCGCCGTGTTCCCGCACGAAATGACGCGCCAGCGGCACGATGTCGGCGGGACGCTGACGCAAGGCGGGAATGAGGATGGGAAAGACATTGAGGCGGTAATACAAGTCCTCGCGGAAGGTGCCGCGCTGCACGGCGGCCATCATGTCGCGGTTGGAAGTGGCGATGACGCGGATGTCGAGACGAATCGGCTTTTTGCCGCCGACGTGCTCGACTTCCCGTTCCTGTAATACGCGCAGCAGCTTGGCCTGCAAGAGAAGCGGCATTTCCGTGACTTCATCAAGCAGGAGCGATCCCGCCTGCGCCTGCTCGAATTTGCCCGGCTGCGCCGACTGCGCGCCGGTAAACGCGCCTTTTTCGTAGCCGAACAGAGTGGCTT
>JAITJU010000121.1 GCA_031278735.1 Zoogloeaceae bacterium | reverse complement strand
CGTGGCCTCGGCGCTGAAGGTGGTGCGATCGGCGGACGGCAAGGCCGCATAGCCGCCCTTTTTGCCGCCCGCGAAGCAAGGCGGCGCGGATTCATTTCGGCTTTCGCCCGATCCGGCTTTCCGTGCCCGCCAGCAGACGCCGGATGTTGTTCCGGTGGCGCGCAATCAGCGTTGCGCCCAGCAGAAGGGCAATGCCCGTGTTGCCGCTTTGCGGGCCATAGAACAAAAGCCCCCAGAGCGGAGCGGAAAATCCGGCCGCCACGGCGGCAAGGGAGGAATAGCGGCTGACGAGTACCGTCAGCAGCCAAGTCATCAACGCGGCCAGTCCGGCGAACGGCGCCAGCGTCAGCAACACGCCGCCCGCCGTCGCCACGCCCTTGCCGCCCTTGAATTTCAGAAACACCGGATACACGTGCCCGATGAAGGCCGCCAGACCGACCAGACCGACCGTCACGTCGGAAAAACCCAGCGCGCGGGCGAGCAGGACGGCAAATACACCTTTCAGCACGTCGCCCGCCAGCGTAAACAGCGCCGCCTTTTTGTTGCCGGAACGCAGAACATTGGTTGCGCCAGGATTGCCGGAACCGTAAGTGCGCGGATCCGCCAGGCGGAAAAAGCGCGCGCCCAGCACGGCAAAGGAAACGGAACCCAGAAAGTAGGCGGCCAGACAGGCCAGAAAATCAATGAAAATGTTCATGAGCGCAAATAAAGACGGGTACAATGCGCGCGAATTGTACTCCGCGCCTCGCAACTCCGCGAGACTCCGGTTTTTCCACCTTCGATTGCGTCGGCATGGACATTATTTTCATTGAGGATTTGCGCGTCGAGACTTGCGTCGGCATCCATCCGCGAGAACAGGCCGCGCCGCAGACGGTGGCGCTGGACATCCGCATGGGCATTGCCTCCGCCGCATCCGCCCGGCGCGTTGACGACATCCGCGACACCGTTGATTACGCCGCCGTCTGCGAATGCCTGCGCGCCGAATTGTCCGCGCGCCGCTTCAATCTGCTGGAGACGCTCGCGGAATTTGCCGCCAGCCAGATTCTCAAATCCTTTGCCGTCCCGTGGGTGCGCCTCTCCGTCGCCAAACTGGGCGCCATGCGCGATGTCAAACGGGTTGGCGTCCTCATCGAGCGCGTGGCGGAAGAGGCGGGCGAAACGTCGGCAAAACGCGACTGACGCGAGCGGCGCGCTTGTCCTTTCGCGGGCATTCTGTCAGAATCCGCCATGTTGACGGCATGACGGTTTTGTTTTCACGCTTGAAAACGCGCCGTCGTTTTTTTATCCATCACAAGAGGTTCGAGATGCCGCAAAAGCCCTTTCCGTTGCAAAAAGCCTTTCTCACGCTGGCGGTGGCGCTCCTGCTTTCGCCTGTCGCCGGTCATGCCCGTGACACGGTGCATCACCTGGATTTTCAAAGCGTCGTCAATGACGCCATCCGCGCCGGTCGACTGGATGGAAGCGTCAAGTTTTACCTGAAAGGCCAGAAAACCAAGGGCGGCGTCGTTCGGAGATTCCCGGAAGCCGTTTCCAACAAAAAAACCAACGGCGTCGGCAAAAGCGATGAAGAGGCTTGCGCCTGGGCATTGCAGTCGGTGCTGATCGCCTTTGAAGCGAACGCGAAGAAATACGGCGCCAACGCCGTGGTCGATCTGGTGAGTTTTTACAAGCGCAACGAATACAGGAGCAGCACGCAGTACGAGTGTCATGCCGGCAACATCATGGCGGGCGTGGCGCTGAAAGGTCAGGCGGCCATCGTCAAATAAAGCCTGCGCGGCAACCCCCTTGGCTTGCCGGACGAGCTTTGCGCCGGAAGCCGCTTCGGCGTCCGTCATCCCTGACGCGACGAACATTCATCCGTTATATTGTCTGGAAGTCTGACGACAGGACACCCCATGCTGTTCAAACTGGCGATGATGCTGGCGTTCTTCGCCGTGACCCTTTTCATCGGGTTTCGCGCCCGCAAGAGCGCGAGAGACGTGGAAGGCTTCGTTCTGGGCGGACGCCGGGTGGGGCCGTGGCTTTCCGCTTTCGCCTACGGCACTTCGTATTTTTCGGCGGTGGTCTTCATCGGCTACGCCGGGCAATTCGGCTGGAAATACGGCATGGCGGCGTTGTGGATTGGGCTGGGAAACGCCTTTATCGGCAGTTTGCTCGCCTGGTACGTGCTGGGGGCGCGCACGCGGGCAATGACGCATCATTTGCAGGCGCGAACCCTGCCGGAATTCCTGGGCGCGCGATTTTCGAGCCGCTGGTTGCGCATCGCGGCGGCAGGCATCGTGTTCGTCTTTCTCATTCCCTATACCGCCAGCGTCTATAGCGGGCTGTCGCGTCTTTTCGACATGGCGTTTGGCGCGCCGTATGAATGGTGCATCATCCTCATGGCGGCGCTGACCTGCGTTTATGTGGTGATGGGCGGCTATATGGCGACTGCCGTCAATGACACTGTGCAGGGATTCATCATGCTGTTTGGCATCATTGCCGTCATCGTCGCCGTGTTGGGCGGGTACGGCGGCTTCACCCAGGCGATGATCGCGCTCTCGCGCGTGCCCAACGACACGCCCGGAACGGCGGGGATGCAGGGGGCGTTTGTCTCGCTGTACGGCCCCGATCCGTTTAATCTGGCGGGCGTGTTCATCCTCACGTCGCTGGGCGTCTGGGGTCTGCCGCAGATGGTGCAGAAGTTCTACGCCATTCAGAGCGTGGACGCCATCAAGCGCGGCGCCGTCATTTCAACGGGATTCGCGCTGGCGGTCGCGGGCGGCAGTTACTTTCTCGGCGGCTTCGGGCGGCTGGCGGCGGATGTCATTGCCTATACGCCCGCCCACACGCCGGTGTATGACTCGATAATTCCCGCCATGCTCGCCCGTATGCCGGATCTGCTCATTGGCCTGACGGTGGTGCTGGTATTGAGCGCCTCGATGTCGACCTTGAGTTCGCTGGTGCTGACTTCGAGTTCCACGTTGACGCTTGATTTTCTCAAGGACAATTTTCTCAAGGACATGAGCGTCGGGCGGCAGGTCAAGGTGATTCGGCTGCTGATCGTGGCGTTCGTGCTGATTTCGACGTTGATCGCGCTCATCCAGTACAATTCCTCGGTCACGTTCATTGCCCAGTTGATGTCCATCAGCTGGGGCGCGCTGGCGGGCGCGTTTCTCGCGCCCTTTCTTTACGGGCTGTATTGGCGGGGCGCCACCGCGGCGAGCGTCTGGGTCTGTTTCGTTTTCGCCATCGGACTGGTGTGCGCCAACATGTTCTGGGGCTATGTCGGCTCGCCCATCAACGCGGGCGCGCTGGCCATGCTTGCCGGACTGGTCATCGTGCCGCTGGTCAGCCTCGTCACCCCCAAACCCGACGCCGCCCGAGTCGGCAGGCTGTTCAGGGAGTCGTACCGCAATTTCCATGATGAGCGGATAGACGCGGATTGACGGTCTGCGCAATCACTTCGAGACGAAGCGCGGGAAGAGAGGACGCTTGCGCTCTCCGTGTCGGCGGCGGCGCGTGCATTTGCGCCGCTTGAGGGTTCTCGCGGCTGGAGCAATCAACAACAAGCGGCCATTGGCAGGCGGGCATCGTGAGCGGCAAGCATGGACGCCTGCCGTTAGTTTTCCGTCGTTGTTTCCGGCGCGTCTTCCGGGCGGGACGACTTGATGAGACGTCCGTGCGCGGCTTGCCGGGGACGGGCGTTGTTCGGGTAGAGGCGGGCAAAGATGGCTTCCTGGGCGGCGGAAAGCGTGACCGGCGTTTGCAGCACCGCCCAGATGACGCCTTCTTCGCAGGGCGGTCGCGTCATGGATCCCATGAAGGTATGGTAGCCGCGCTGTTTGGGCAGCAGTCGGCTCAGGTCGAAATCGACCTCTGGCGTCACGGCGCGGTTCTGTTCCAGCGGCAGGTAATTGAGCACTTGCCGGATGAAGGGGTTTTCCGCCCCGATTTCCAGCATCACCGCCACCAGCAGACGCTCGCCGTCAAAGGCGCGGTGTTCCAGATGCGCGCTCATGGCGAAGGTTTTGTCTTCGATGCTGTTTTCGCCTGGGCGCTGAAAAGTGACGCGCTCCAACGCGTAGGATTTGCCCATCAGGGTGACGTGATTGTCAAAGCCCCGCGCTTCGATGCCGCGTCCGCTGTCCAGCACGGAAAACTGCGCGGACGGATAATTGAACAGGAGCGGCTCCAGATCCAGCGTGATGCCGTCCTGGACGCGAATGGGCGACTGCCGCCTGCCTTCGCGGCAGAGCAGGTTTTCCGGCGCGACATCCGCCCAGTGTTCCGGTCCGCCGGGGCCGTCGTAGCTCCAGGCCAGAGGGCGCGGCGCCGACGCGCTTGCGCCCGCGCCGCGCGCGCGATTATGGACGCTCGCCTGCCTGCCTGTCGCCGCGGGTTTGTCCGCGGCGGCGCGGATGCCGTCCAACTGTTTCCTGATGACAACTTCATTGGATTGACGCAGGGCGGCGGCGGCGGACTGCGCCTCTTCCATGCGAGTCTGCGCGTTGCCGCGCGTGCCTGCCGGACGGCAGAGTTCGCGCATTACCTTTTCGTCCAGCGTATTGCTGCGCACCGGCATGGCGGCGGCTTCCGGCATTTCGTCGCTGCGCAGCACGGCTTCTTCCGCCGTCAGAAAACTGCGCCGCAGGGTGGCGACCGAGCGTTGATCGCAATCGTAGCGCATCAGGGTCTGGATGTATTTGTAATTGCCATTGGTGTGGATATCAATGATTTCCTTGTCCAGCCGCAGACGGCTGATTGCCAGTATATTGCCGTTCGCCGCGCGCTGGATGCTGGCCGTATCCACTTCGATTGCCCGCCCCTTGTCGCTGGCTATCATCCGCCACACCGAGGCCGACGCGCCGAACGTCAGCGCCAGCGTCAGGAAGAAAAGGCTGGCGCGTCCCGCGCCTGTGACGGCGCGCCGCATCATTGGATCATGTCTCATTCTGGCTCCCGAATCCGGATTCCTGTTCGCGGATGCGCAACAGCCGTTCCGCCGCCTGCCGCAAGGCGTGGCGGTCTTTTTCCCCGGCTTGCTGCAATGCCTGGACAGGCGAATGCAAAAACTTGTTCGTCAAGCGTTGAGAGAGCTGCAAAAGCGCCTTTTCCGCCGTGTCGCCCGCAGCCAGACGTTTCATGGCGTGTTCCAGTTCGTGGCGGCGGGCGCGTTCGAAAGTATCGCGCAAACTGCGGATCAAGGGAACGGTGTCGCGCGCCGCCAGCCAGTGCGTGAATTGTTCCACCTGCGTCTCGATGATCGCCTCGGCCTGCGCCGCGGCGGCCTGGCGGGATTCCACGCCGACGGCGACCACCTGCGCCAGATCGTCGATCGTGTAGAGAAACACGTCGTCAAGCTCGCCGACTTCTGGTTCGATGTCGCGCGGCACGGCCAGATCGACCATGAACAATGGCAGAT
>JAITJU010000043.1 GCA_031278735.1 Zoogloeaceae bacterium | reverse complement strand
GCCGCCCTGGATCATGAAGCCGGGAATGACGCGGTGAAAAAGGGTATTGTCGTAATGCCCGTCCTTGACGTACTGAATGAAATTCTGGACGGTGACGGGCGCTTTTTCAGCGTTGAGCCGCAGCAGGATGTCGCCGTGGCTGGTGGAGAGTTTGATGTTCATTTGACGGACTCACTTTTCGGAACGGATGGCAATGGACTGGATGATGATCGGCTCAACGGGCACGCCCTCGAATGGGCCGACGCGTT
Organism: Zoogloeaceae bacterium; assembly: GCA_031278735.1. GTDB lineage: Bacteria > Pseudomonadota > Gammaproteobacteria > Burkholderiales > Rhodocyclaceae > Azovibrio. The sequence continues at coordinate 7,733 of JAITJU010000043.1, read as the reverse complement.
TGGTCGGCGCGCCGACAATCTTGTCGACCACCTCCATGCCTTGCGTGACCTTGCCGAAGACGCAGTAGCCCCAGCCGTTGCCGGAAGATGTCCTGTAATCGAGAAAATCATTGTCGACCACGTTGATGAAGAACTGCGCGCTGGCGGAATGCGGGTCGCCGGTGCGCGCCATGGCGATGGCGCCGCGCTTGTTTTTCAGGCCGTTGTCGGCCTCGTTCTTTATGGGCGCGCGCGCCTTCTTCTCTTTCATGCCGGGTTCAAAACCGCCGCCCTGGATCATGAAGCCGGGAATGACGCGGTGAAAGATCACGCCCTGATAAAAATTGTCCTTGACGTAGCGCAGGAAGTTTTCCACGGTTTTCGGCGCTTTTTCGGCATCCAGCTCCAGAACGATCCTGCCCTGGCTGGTGTTGATTTCCACGCTCGGCGCGGCAAAGCTCATGGGCGCGACGACGAGCGCGGCAATGAGAAAAAGGGAACGACGCATAAGAAGACTCCTTCTACGGGTTGGATTGTCAGGCATCGCCTTCATAGACGATTTTCCACTGGCCGTTTTCACGCTGCCAGTATTGGCGCTTTTTCATGCTGTGGGTGAGATTGTTGCTGGCGTAAGCCTGATCGAAGGTTACCAGCGCCAGGTTTTCCGCGCCAGGACTGCGAAAGATGGAAAGGTTTTCCAGTTTGACCGTGATCCAGCGTTTGCCCTGATTCACGGCGCGTTTTTGCGCGGCAAAGCTCTGGAAATCGTGCTGTCGATTTCTGAAATCGCGCGCGTAATGGGCAAGATAACGCTCGGTGTCGCGGCTTTCCCAGTCGACGCGCCAGGCATCGATGCGCTGCTGCAATTCCGCGCGCTCGCGCCGCCAATCCTCCGGCGATAGCCATTCGACGGCATCGCTGATGATGACGGGCGTCAATCCAATCTGCACGTTTTTGCCCAGCGCGTCAAAATCCGGATTGGTCAACACCACGCAGCCATCGGAAGCCTGTGGTGGCCGCGAATAGGTGTCCGACGGCGTGCCGTGCAGCCAGATGCCGGAACCGCTGCGCCCCTGACGCCTGTCCCATTCATTGGGATAGTTGATGGGAAACGCGCCGTGCCCGTACAGTTCCGGCAGCTTTTCCCGGGGAATGTGCGCGGTGACGTGATACACGCCCACCGGCGTGCGCCGGTCGCCCTGAACCTGCTTGCCCGCGCCGAGCTTGCCCTGGGTGATGTAATAATCGGCGGCAAGGCGGGGCTGCCCTTGATCATTCTGGTAAAGATAAAGACGGGATTTCCGCGTGTCGATGACAATGGCGTGGCGCTGGCGCTCCTCCATCTGGAGCAGGTAGCGCGGCACATCGTTGTCCTTGGGTTTGTTGCGATAGCCCTCGAGACGGACAATGGCCTCGGCGCGCAGGTCGGCGATCCTTTCCGGCGGCGCGTCGCGCGCGGCGCCGAAGTTTTCCAGCGCGCGCGCGCGCGCCAGCAGCAAATCGCCCTTGATCAGATGGGCGAGACGGTAGTTGGGGTAACGCTGAACCAGATTTTCCGCGCGTTGCAGCGCCGCGCTCAGGCGCATGGCCTCAATGTCGGCAAAGATGCGCTCCAGCTGCGCTTCCGGCGCGGCGTCGGCATCGGTTGCGCCTTCCGCGCCCGAGACCGAAAGGGGGAAAATCCGCGCGTCCTCGGGCGCGGCGGCCTTCTCCGCAAGAAAAACATGCGCCGCCCACAGCGCGCCGACGCCAACCAGAACCGCCAGCGCGACAAGGACGCGCCGACGCGACGACAAAAAACGCGGGCGCATCAGTTCGATTCTTCGGATGTTATCTGCCAGGTGTTGCCGACACGGACAAAAACCAGCGTCTTGTTGGTGGCGTTCCTGAGATGGGGCGTCTGATAATTTTGCCGAAAACGCACCGTCGCCTGCTTGTCCGCAAGCGTGATCTGCGGCGCGCCGTAGCTCACCTTGATCCATTCCGGGCGTTTTATGCGCGCCGCGCGTTCGGCTTCCCACGCCTTGCGGCTCATGCCCTTGGGCGGCTTGAAGCCGCTGGCGTAATGCCCCAGATAGGCTTTGACATCCCGCCGCGACCAAGCGGCAGCCCAGGCGGCCAGCGCGCGCGTCACTTCCTGACGGGCGGTCGCCGCGCCATTTTCCGCCTTGGCGACAGGCGTTGCGGGCGCGACGGGCGCCGCATTGGCGGCGGGCGCGGGCGTTGCCGCAATGGCGACGGCGGTTGTGGCAGGAGTGGCGGACGGCATGCGGCTGTCGCCGGGGGGGGCGCTCACCAGTTCACGAATCAGGGCGAGCTTGCTTTGCGCGGCGGCATTGGAAGTGTCCAGTTGCAGCGCCTTGTCGTAGGCCTGGCTTGCCAGCTTGGCGTAAACGTCACCGAGATTTTCATAGGCGATGGCGTAGGAAGGATGGGTGCGAATCGCCGTTTCCAGCGCGCTTCGGGCGCGGTCATACTGCTTTTGCTGGGCGTAGAGCACGGCCAGATTGTTATAGGGTTCCGGAAATTCCGGATAATCCTCGCTGAGTTGGGTAAAAATGACGATGGCGTCGGCGGGGCGTTTCAGTTCCGTGAGAATCAGCCCTTTCAGGAAGCGCCCCTGCGCGTCTCTGGGGCGCGCGGCGAGATAGGCGTCGATCGAGACAAGCGCCTGCGGATATTGGCCTTGTCGCACCATGATCTGGATTTCCGCCAGATTATCCGCCGCGAGGACGGCGGGCAACGTCATTGCGGCGCACAGCGCCACGCTCATGACGAGGCGCGGGAAGAAGCGCGCGGCAAAAAGGGTGAAGCCAAGAGAATAAGCCATGCTCGGTGTTATACTTTGGAAAAACCGGATTACGGATTCTACAACAATTCTTCACTTTTCCGACGGCGCAGCCTCCTTTCCGCAACCGCCATGCTCACCATTTTCAATACCCTCAAACGGGAAAAACAACCCTTCATCCCCATCGAACCCGGCAAAGTCAGAATGTATGTTTGCGGCATGACCGTATACGACTATTGCCATCTCGGCCACGCGCGGGTGATGGTGGTTTTCGACGCGGTGTATCGCTGGCTGAAGCGCAGCGGTTTCGACGTGACCTACGTGCGGAACATTACCGACATCGACGACAAAATCATCCGCCGCGCCGCCGAAAATCGGGAATCCGTCACCGCCCTGACGGATCGCTTCATCGCCGCCATGCGCGCGGACGCCGAGGCGCTGGGCGTGTTGCCGCCCGACCATGAGCCGCGCGCGACCACATTCGTGCCGCAAATGCAGGCGCTCATCGCCCAACTGGAAAAAAACGGCCTCGCTTACCGGGCCGACAATGGCGACGTGAATTATTCTGTGCGCAAATTTCCCGGCTACGGCCAGCTTTCCGGCAAATCGCTCGATGAGCTGAACGCGGGCGAGCGGGTGAATATCAACGACGCCAAGCGGGACCCGCTGGATTTCGTGCTCTGGAAGCGCGCCAAACCCGGCGAGCCGTCCTGGCCGTCGCCCTGGGGCGAGGGGCGCCCCGGATGGCACATCGAATGTTCCGCCATGAGTTCACGCCTTCTGGGGGCGCATTTCGACATCCACGGAGGCGGCCAGGACTTGCAGTTTCCGCATCATGAGAACGAGATTGCCCAGTCCGAGGGCGCGCACGGCGTGAAGTTCGTCAATTACTGGATGCACAACGGCTTCATTCGCGTAGACGACGAAAAAATGTCCAAGTCGCTGGGCAATTTTTTCACCATCCGCGACGTGCTGAAAAAATTTGACCCGGAAGTGGTGCGTTTTTTCATCCTGCGCGCCCACTACCGCAGCCCGCTCAATTACGCGGACGCACACCTGACGGATGCGCGCGAGAGTCTGAACACCCTGTATTTCACCCTGCGCGACGTGCCGCCGGAGACGGCGGTCATCGACTGGAACGCGCCGCATGCCGCGCGTTTTCAGGCGGTGATGAATGACGATTTCGATACCCACGCCGCCATTGCCCTGCTCTTTGATCTGGCGCAGGAAGTACGCCGCCGCCGCGATGCCCGGCTTTCCGGCCAGCTCAAGGCGCTGGGCGGCGTGCTGGGGCTGCTCGATCGAATGCCGCAAGCCTACCTGCGGGCGCGGACGGGCGAAGAAGCAAATCTCGCCGACGCCGAAATCGAGGCGAAGATTGCCCAACGCCTGAGGGCGCGGCAATCCCGCGATTTTACGGAAGCGGATCGCCTGCGCGACGAACTCAAGGCGGCAGGCATCGTGCTGGAAGACGGCGCCGACGGAACGGGCTGGCGCCGCGCCGGTTGAGCGGGGAGCGCAACGCGGAAACGCCGGAAACAGGGAATCGCTGCAATAAGTGAAAAAATATTTTTTCTGCAACAAACCTCGCATTGTCCGCCGCCCGATCCAGAAAATGCCGGGACTAAACACCTAATCTTTGCCTGGCGAGGAAAAAGCTGATGAGCTGACGGGGGAAATCTGCCCGCTGCGCCCCAAAAAGGGGAAATTGAGGGGCAACTGAGGGGAAATTGAGGGGCAAAACGGCCTCGAAGTTCGGCGGAAAGGTGAAAAAATCGATCGTTGAAGTCGGCGAAAATGGCGGACTTGCGGGTGATCGCTCAGAATGTCGATGGATCAGGGGTTCCTTAAATACTTTCTGATGACCAATGCGGATTGCCATAATCCCATCCTCAGCCATCGGTCGCCGCAGCCGCCGCAGTCTCGGGTACATCCTGCACAGCCATTTGCCTTGGCGGTCCGGTCTTCGCCCGCCTTGCCCACCACCACTTCTCCGAGCCATTTCCTGATTTTCGGGGCGTCCACGTTGTCGATGTACACGAGCTTGATCTTGCCTTCATGGCTGGCAGAAGCGACTTCGGCGCGTCAAGGTTGTTGCCGCGGATGATCAGATTGCCGCTGTTTCGCGCCGCGCGCAAACTTCTCTTCCAGGACGCGCAGCGGCACGTCCCGGCGGTGGTTTTTCACCTTTCCCTTGCCCGTTCCAGGTCAGTTCGGGCATGCGTCCGCCTGCTGTCGCGTTTCTTCCTGTTTTGCCGCGGCTGTTGTTTTGAGTCTGGCGGGCTTCATGCTTCCATGCCGTGTCTTCTTTGTTGAAACATGCGCTTCCCGTTGATAGGTCTTGAAGCGTTCCCGCGCGGTCGCCATTTCTTCCGGCGCGAGCAAAACCGGAGCGCCGACTTGCAGGGCGCGACAGTAGTGCGCGCAGAGCGCCTCCAGTTCCTCGCCTTGATTCATGGCCTCCGCGAGCGTATCGGCGTACAGCAGCATCCCGTGGTTGGCAAGCAGGCAGGCGCTGCGTCCGGCGAGCGCCGCCAGCGCGGATCGGGCGAGTTCCGGTGTGCCGAACAGGGCGTAGTCCGCCACGCGCACACTATCGCCGCCAAAGCGGGCGATCATGTAATGAAAGGGCGGAATGTCCCGGCGCAGGCAGGCCAGACTGACGGCAAAAGGCGAATGGGCGTGCAGCACCGCGCCCGCTTCCGGGCGGGACGCGTAAATATCGCGGTGCATTTGCCATTCCGAGGAAGGCGGACGGCGGCCTTCATGACGCCCGGACATGTCGAGCCAGGGAATATCCTCCGGCGTGAGCGCGGCATAACCCGTGCCGCTGGGCGTGATGAGAAAACCCGCCCGCCCGTTGCGGGCAATGCGGCGGCTCAGGTTGCCCGCCGCGCCCACGCCAAGACCGAGCGCGCGCAGGGACTGGGCGGCGGCGATCAGCGCCGTTGCCGCGGCGAAGATCGAATCGGGATCGGAACCGCGCGCGGAATTCATGCGTCCCTGCCGGTTTGCAACGCCCATTTCTCCGGGTGATGCAGCGCCAGCGCCGCGCGGTTGGCGGAGCAGGGGCCGTTTTCGGTAATGATGGCCGTAATGAGGCTGGCGGGCGTGATGTCGAAAGCCGGGTTGTAGACGGCTTCCCCCTCGGAAATCTGGCGCAGGCGGGCGATTCTGCCGTTGGCCTCGACGCCGGAGAAGAGCCGCAATTCCTTGTCGTCGCGGACTTCGATGGGAATGTCCGCGCCGTTCTCCAGCGTGAAATCGAAAGTGGTGGAAGGCGCGGCGACATAAAAAGGAACATGCTGGCGGGCGGCGGCCAGCGCCTTCAGGCAGGAGCCGATTTTATTGGCGACATCGCCGTTGGCGGCAATGCGATCCGCGCCGATGAGGACGGCGTCGACGCGATTCTGCAAAATCAGCAGACCGGCGGCGTTATCGGCGATCAGGGTGTGCGGAATGCCCGCCTGCTGGAGTTCCCAGGCGGTGAGCAAACCCTGGTTGCGCGGGCGGGTTTCGGAAACCCAGACATGCAGCGGAATTTTCGCGGCGTGGAGGGCATAAATGGGCGCAAGCGCCGTGCCGTGCTCAATCGCGGCCAGCCATCCGGCGTTGCAATGGGTCATCAGTTGCAGGGGGCGGCGGGGATGATCGGCGGCAAGGCCGTGCAGGATTTTTTGCCCGTGCGCGCCGATGCTGGCGTTTTGCCGGGCGTCTTCTTCCGCGATGGCGTCCGCCTCCCGCCAAGCGGCGGCGGGGCGTTCATCCGGCGGCAACGGCTGGAGACGCGCGCGCATCCGTCCCAGCGCCCAGGCCAGATTGACGGCGGTGGGGCGCGTGGCGGCAAGGCGGGCGGTTGCCGCGTTCAGCGCGTCGTCGCTGGCGTCTTGCGCCAGTCCCAGCGCCATGCCGTAGGCGGCGGCGGCGCCGATCAGGGGCGCGCCGCGCACCTGCATGGAATGGATGGCATATGCGGCGTCGGTCAGCGTCTCCAGACGCAGCCAGAGCACGCGCCAGGGCAGTTGCGTCTGGTCGAGAATCTCCACGCGCTCCCGTTTTTCCGCGTCCAGGCCGCGGCGCAAGGGGCGGGGCGAGCGGCCAAATTCCTTCATCATGCGTGAAAAAGAAGATTCCAGAGCGCCGTGACGGCCTCGATCCGCGTCTCGACTTCCGCGCGCGGCAATTGCGAAGGCGCGTCGTTCAGGCGCTTTCCGTGTTGCAGCCGCCGGTATTCGCGGTAGGCGTTGCGCGCGGCTTCCGCCGCTTCCGCAGGAATCAGCCCAAGATTCGCCGCCATCAGGAGCAGGGCAATGTTGCCCAGGTTGGCGGTCAGTTGAGGATGCGCGCGCGCATGACCGAGCACCAGATACTGCACGATGAATTCCACGTCGATGATGCCGCCGGGGTCGTGTTTCAGGTCGAAGCTGTCGGTATCCTTGCGGACGCGACTGTCGCGCATTTTCTGGCGCATGGCGAGCACTTCCGCCTGAAAGACGGGCAGGTCGCGCTGCTGACAGAGCACTTCCTTGCGCGCCGCCTCGAAGCGGCGTCCAAGTTCGGCGTCGCCCGCGACGAAGCGGGCGCGGGTCAGCGCCTGGTGTTCCCACACCCAGGCATGGTGAAGCTGGTAGTCGCGGAAGGCTTCCAGTGTGCACACCAGCAGGCCGGAATCGCCGTTGGGACGAAGGCGCAGGTCGGTTTCAAAAAGCTGTCCGGCGGCGGTACGGTTGGCAAGCCAGGTGTTGATGCGCTGTCCCAGACGGGTGTAGTTGCGCTCGGCGTCGGGATGCGTGTCGGCGTCGTCGCGCAGATAAACAAGGTCAAGGTCGGAGGCGTAGCCCAGCTCCTTGCCGCCCAGCTTGCCGTAGCCGATGATGGCGAAGGCGGGCGTCTCCCGGTGCGCGCCGGAAAGTTTTCGCCAGCAGAGGGAAAGCGTGGTCTCCAGCAGAATGTCCGCCAGTTGCGT
>JAITJU010000103.1 GCA_031278735.1 Zoogloeaceae bacterium | reverse complement strand
TTGCCGCCGCGAGCGCCGAGGGCAAGCCCGCCGCGCCGACGATGGCGGCCGCGACGGTGTCGACTTCCCGCGCCGCCGCGATCTGGCAAAGCGCCTCCGGGCCGCGCAGCACTTCGGTTTTCAGGCCGTCTTCCCGCAGCGCCGCCCGCAGGCGGCGGGCGCTTTCCGCGTCGCCCAACACGGCGTATTCCGGTCGGAATTCCCGGCATTGCTCGCGCAGTTTTTCCCATTGCCGATGCGCCGAGAGCGCGAAGACGCGGTAACGGTCGGGATGAAGCCGCGCCACGGAGAGGACGCTGTGCCCGATGGATCCGGTCGAGCCAAGGAGGGTGAGGGTTTGCGGAGAGGTCATTTCGGCCCCAAAAAAGACCCATACAGCATGAACAGTGGAATCACGCAAGGCAGCAGCGCCATCTGGCTGTCGATGCGATCCAGTACGCCGCCGTGTCCCGGCAGGATGCTGCCGCTGTCCTTCACCCCCGCCTGGCGTTTCAGGAGCGATTCGAAAAGATCGCCCAGGATGCCGAAGACGGCAAGAATCAGCGTGAATGAACAAACAATGAACGATGGAGAAAGACTACCTGACAGGGCAATAGTGGGAATGAATGCGCAGACCAGGGGCGCCGCCAGCGCCCCATAGACGCTCGCCCAGGTTTTGTCGGGACTGATCTGGGGCGCGAGTTTTTTGCCGCCGAATCCTCGTTCGGAGAAATAGGCGGAAATATCCGAAACCCATACGACGCCCAGTATCAACAGTATGCCTCCTGGCTCAAATTTGTGCAGCAAATCGACGAACGCCGCCGCCCATGTCAGAATCAGGAAGAAGCCCAGAAAGAGCAAAAGGCCGCGTCCCCAGACGTTTTGGTTCAGCGGCCAGCGCCGCCAGAGCCAGAAGGGAACAACGAAGCACCAGAAAAACGACGCCGCCAGGTATAGCCACAGCCTGGCGTCATCCAGTATGTCCAGTGCTCGCGCGAGTGTTGCCTCCATTCCCAGGCAGGCAAGAAGCACGATTGCGGCAAACATGAAGCGCCCGCGTGATGAAACGCTCGCCAGGCCAGCCCATTCCCAGGCGGCGACGGCAGCCGCGAGCGCCGTCAGCCCCGCCCAGCAGCGGAGCGGCAGCCAAGAGAGCGCGGCGAGGAAGAGCGCGAACAGGACGGCGGCGGTGAGAACGCGGGTTTTCAGCATGGGAAGTCTTGCCTGTTCATCCTGTCGTTTTCGTCCGATACGATCGAGTCAAGAAAAGTGTTTCCTCAGCGCGAACAGCCAAACCGCGCAAGGCGGCAGCGCCATCAGGCTGTCGATGCAATCCAGCGCGCCGCCGCGTCACGGCCAGGACGTTTTGCCCGATGGAGCCGGTCGAGCCAAGGAGGGTGAGGGTTTGCGGAGAGGTCATATTAGCCAAGATCAAGATATAGAAACACAAGCAGCGCGAAGAACAGCCAGGCCGCGCAAGGCAAGACCGCCATCAGGCTGTCGATGCGATCCAGCGCGCCGCCGTGCCCCGGCAGGAGGTTGCCGCTGTCCTTCACCCCCGCCTGGCGCTTCAGGAGCGATTCGAAAAGATCGCCCAGGATGCCGATGACGGCCAGAAAAAGCATGAACGACAAAAGAACGAGGGGATGCATGGTTTTCACGGCGATGTCCCGGATGTCGTCCATCATCGTCAGACAGGCCGTCGTTGCCGCCCAGTACAGCAGGACGCCCGCCAGCGCCCCATAGACGCCCGCCCAGGTCTTGCCGGGGCTGATTCGGGGCGCGAGTTTTTTGCCGCCGAATCTTCGCCCGGCGAAATAGGCGGAAATATCCGAAACCCAGACGATGCCCAAGAGCCACAACAGGAAACCCCTCGATACCCCGTAAGGAAAGAAGCAGAGCAGCGACCATGTCGCCAGGATCAGGAAGAAACCCAGGAGGAGCAAAAGGCCGCGCCCCCATATGTTCCGGTTCAACGGCCAGCGCCGCCACAGCCAGAAGGGAACGACGAGGCACCAGAAAAGAGCGGCGGGCGCCCAGAGGAATATGAACGCATTCATTATCAGCAAACGCGCCCAGAATCTGGCCTCGAGCTCAAGCATCCCGACTGCGTCAAGCGTGATCCACAGGCAGGCAAGAAGCACGATTGCGGCAAACATGAAGCGCCCGCGTGAGGCAACGCCCGCCAGAGCCGCCCACTCCCAGGCGGCGACGACGGTCGCGAGCGTCGTCAGCGCCGCCCAGTAGCGAAACGGCAGCCAGAAGAGCGCGGCGAGAAAGAGCGCGAACAGGAGGGCGGCGGTGAGGACGCGAGTTTTCAGCATGAGGAGGGAAAAATGCAAAAGGTGGAATTCTACAATGGCGATCATGAAATTCCTCCGGCAATTCGTGGATTTGCGCCAAAACACGACCGCCTTTTCAAGGCGCCAGGCGGCGGCGACAGCCCGCGAGCGCCGTCATTCCCGCCCGACGGCGCGGCGGCAGCCAAGGGAAGGCAGGGCAGGAAGAACGCGCGGGCATGGAGCTTTCTTGATGCCCAATATGCTCAATAGGGCGGCGGCAGGCGGCGAAAGTCGCGCAGAAGAATGACGGCGAGGCTGCGCGGCAAGGCGAGCGGCCAGGGGGAGCGCAAAGGTTTTCTCGCCTGCCCGGAAGAGGCTTCACCCAAGCGGCGCGCGGCCTCGCGCAGCAATGCCGCACTGATGGGCGCATCCCGGATGCCGACGATCTATTCCGCTGGCATTACCGCGTCGTCCGTGCTCGCCACCGCCAGCGCGCTGGTCGTC